>NZ_DAISXK010000040.1:3596-23319 GCF_036825875.1 Paucihalobacter sp.
CAATAAATGCGGTGGATGTTATGGGTTATATTGATCGTAACCGTGTGGCTGTTGGTGGTCACAGTTATGGTGCTTTTATGACTGCCAATTTATTAAGCCATTCTGATTTGTTTGCGGCCGGTATTGCTCGTAGTGGGGCCTATAATTGAACATTGACACCGTTCGGATTTCAAAGTGAAGAACGCAACTATTGGGAAGCTCCCGAAGTCTATAACACTATGTCGCCCTTTATGAATGCCCACAATATGAAAACACCGCTTTTACTGATTCATGGAGAAGCCGATAACAATTCCGGTACCTATCCCATGCAAAGCGAGCGCTATTTTAACGCCCTAAAAGGTTTGGGTGCGCCTGTTAGATTGGTAATGCTTCCGAAAGAAAGTCATGGTTATGCCGCTAAAGAAAGCATTATGCATATGCTCTGGGAACAAGACCAGTGGTTAGAGGCTTATGTCAAGAATAAAGTTGTAGAATAATAAACTTTATACATATTTTATAAAGACCCCTAGCGTTTCGCTTTGGGTCTTTTTTCTGGAAATATCAGCCGTGCCGAAGACAAAAAATATTAGTTAAATTATATTGAAACAATTCGGGTTTATCAACGTCTAAATAGTATCTTTGGAGTTAACACTTTAAATTAACTTAAAACACACTAATATGACACTTTTAATTATTATTGGAATTATCGCAGTGCTGGTAATCTGGCTTGTTGCCATTTATAATACTCTGGTTAGCTTAAGAAACCACCGCGAAAATGCTTTTGCTGATATTGATGTTCAATTAAAGCAACGTCACGATCTTATACCTCAATTACTAGGTGCCGTTAAGGGTTATGTGGAACACGAGAGAGGAACGCTCGAATCTGTAACCAATGCCAGAACACGTGCCATCAACGCCACCGGCATTAACGAAAAAATTGCAGCCGAACAAGAGCTCGGAACGGCTTTAAAAGGCTTAAACATTCAGGTGGAAGCTTATCCAGACTTAAAAGCGAGTCAGAACTTTATGCAGTTACAAAATGAAATTTCAGATATAGAAAATAAATTGGCAGCCGTCCGAAGATTCTTTAATTCGGCCACCAAAGAACTCAATATTGCAGTTCAAAAATTCCCAAATACCATTTTTGCTGGTATGTTTGGCTTTAAAACTGAACCTATGTTCGACTTAGGTGAAACCCAAAGAGTTGAGTTAGATAAGGCTCCTGAAATTAAATTTTAATAAGTGAAATTCGTTGGAATTCAGAAACAAATCAGCAGAAACAATCGGAAATCTGTACTTCTGCTTATTGCCTTTCCGTTATTAATTTTAGCGGCAGTATTTGCTGTGGTTTATTTTCTGAGTTATGATGAGTTTGGCAATGCCAATCCCGATATAGCTATTGATCTTTTTGTAGGTGCCATTCCTTTTGTAACCGTCGTGGTTTTGGTTTGGTTTCTTATTGCCTATTTTGCGCATGGGAAAATGATTTCTCTGGCAACAGGCGCTAGAACATTGGAACGAAAATCTAATATGCGGGTTTACAACTTAGTTGAAAATCTGTGCATGAGTGTGGGAATGACCATGCCTAAGGTACAAATTATTGACAGTATGGCACTCAATGCCTACGCTAGCGGCCTTAAAGAAAAAGATTATACCGTCACCCTTACTCGAGGCATTATTGAAAGCCTTAACGACGATGAGCTTGAAGGCGTTATCGCTCACGAATTAATGCACATTCGCAATAAAGATGTTCGGTTATTAGTGGTAAGTATTATTTTTGTGGGCATATTTGCGTTTGTAGTGCAAATTGCTTTTAGGAGTTTTCTTTATGGAGGCTTGGGTGGTGGGCGCAACAACCGTGACTCCGGAAAATTTATGATTTTGATTTTAGTAGTCTCAGCTGCTGCCTATTTATTCTCCTTGTTATTCAAGTTTGCATTAAGCAGAAAAAGAGAATATATGGCCGATAGTGGCGCCGCTGAAATGACACGCAAACCATGGGCGCTTGCATCGGCCTTGAAAAAAATAGCGCCTAACCACCACGTAGAAACAAAAAGCGAAGAAGTGCAGCAACTCTTTATTGAAAATACTCCAAAAGATACCTCTGCCAATTTGTTTGGTAATATTGGCGGACTCTTTACAACCCACCCTCCTATTGAAAAACGTATTAAGTTTTTAGAGCAGTTCTAAACCTTAAGGTTAAATAATAATTTGTAGGCAATAGCCTTTTTCAAACTTCGTTTATAATAGATTTAAATGACTCACTGTTGAAATTTTTCAATCGCAAGCTGGTAAAACGATTATTGTATGTATTTACAGTATCAATCTCTGCACTATTTCTTTTCTATTTAAGCGTGTTGCTGGGACTTTGGGGGCCAATACCTACCAAAAAACAACTTTCCGAAATCAGACAAAGCGAAGCTTCAGAAATCATTGCTACTAGTGGTGAGTTATTAGGCAAGTATTATCGTTTCGACAGGCAATCTATTACATTCGATAAATTCCCAGATCATCTCATCGACGCGCTTATCGCTACTGAAGATTCCCGGTTTTATGACCATGATGGCATTGATGGTCAAAGTTTGATGCGTGTTTTTTTCAAAACTATTTTACTTCAAGATGAATCAGCCGGTGGCGGAAGTACTATTTCGCAACAGTTGGCCAAAAATCTTTATGGAAGACAAGATGTCAATAAAGTTGGAATGGTGGTTACTAAATTTAGAGAGTCTATTATCGCTCGCCGTATGGAAAAGATATATTCAAAAGAAGATATACTCACCTTATATTTAAACACAGTTCCCTTTAGCGACAATACCTATGGCATTGAAAGTGCCTCTCAAAAGTTTTTCAACACTTCCACATCCGAATTAAGCATTGAACAGGCAGCCACACTAGTGGGTACCTTAAAGGCTTCAAATTATTTCAATCCCAGAGTTCAACCAGAGCGAAGCCTAGGCAGAAGAAATGTTGTGATTGACCAAATGGCAAGGTACAAATACCTCAATCCCAATATCGCTGATGATGCTAAACAAGCACCACTTCTTCTAAACTATCAATATTACAATCACGATCGCGGAATAGCCACTCATTTTAGGGAAGAATTACGTAGGGAAGTAACAAAAATATTAGACACCCTGAAAAACGAAAATGGAAAACCTTACAACCTTTACAACGACGGATTAAAGATTTACACCACCATCGATTATAAAATGCAGCATTATGCCGAAGCAGCGATGAAACTTCATATGAGCAAATTGCAGCGAGCCTTTGAAGAATCTTGGGGTAATCAGGCGCCTTGGATTATTAACAAAGGTATAGTAGAAAATGAAATAAAGAAATTACCTATTTACAAACAAATGCTCGAGCAAGGGTTTAAGTCAGAAGCTATATATGATTCATTAAGTGTTACAAGGGAAATGAAATTGTTTGCTTGGGATTCGATTCAAATAGTAAAGGCAAGTGCGATCGACAGTCTCACCCACTATATCAAATTGCTCAATACTGGTATGCTTTCATTAGATTCTCAAACAGGTGCCATTAAAACTTGGATTGGAGGTATTGATTACGGTGCCAACCAATTTGATCATGTGTCACAAAGCCGACGCCAAGTGGGTTCAACTTTTAAACCCATTGTTTACACAGCAGCGCTCGAAAACGGAATTGAAGCTTGTTCCCATTTTTCAATGGAAGAAGTTACTTATCCAGGGGATTATACGCCAAAAAATTCTTCTAAGCCTAAAGATGATGACCCCTATTTGAATTATTCCATGAAATATGCACTTAGTAATTCTGTAAATACCATTGCTGTAAAAGTGCAAATGGAAACTGGAATTGAAAACGTCATTGAACAAGCGCAAAAAATGGGCGTCAACGCAGATCTTCCTGTCGTTTCTTCTTTAGCTTTGGGAACAGCTGAGCTTTCTATAATGGAATTGGCCAAAGCCTTTACGCCGTACACCAATAACGGATATGTAAGCACACCCTTTTTTATTAGCAGGATTGAAACCAAAGACGGGAAAGTAATTGCCGAGTTCTCACCTAACATTGCCAAGGAACTATCATTTACTGACGACACACGACATTTAATGGTAGATATGTTGAAAGCAACGGTTAACGGCGGTACTGCTTCAAGAATTAGGTCTACTTATAATTTGAATAACGACATAGCAGGTAAAACCGGAACCACCCAGAACAATCGCGATGCCTGGTTTGTGGCTGTCACGCCTAAACTTACTACGGTGGTTTGGGTGGGTAATGATTTGAATATTCCTTTTAGAAATTCAACATTGGGACAAGGAGCCAACGCAGCGTTACCAATGTTTGCTGAGTTTTATAGCAGTTTGAATTCAAATTCAAAATACAATGAAGTTACCCGTGCAAAATTTGAAACAGTCCCAACGCATCTTGTTGCACAAACCCAATGTGAGGAAACAGTGAGGGACAAATTTTTCAAAAGGCTCTTCACCAACCCAGATAAAACTAAAGATTATAAAGAAAAGAAAAAGCGAAAAGGATTTTTTTCAATTTTTAGAAGCAAGGATAAGGATTAATTTGTGGGCTTCAGTTCACTCTCAATTGTGGTTTATTGTTATAACCCCGCATAATATTAATCTTTTACACAACGTACCGATAAACCAAGCGATTTAGATTGAGAAAAGCCTATTATAGCGTCATTATTATGAAATAACCTATAAAAATTAGCGCTTGTTTCTCCACCACCTCTTGTTGACCACCACCATCCAACTTCTCCTAGAGTAGAAAAAACTTCATTTATGCCCCGTGCGCCGCCAGGTAAAGCGGTAAATCCGAATTCATTGGTGGCGCCAGTATTAGGTAACAACCAATGGTTGGTGCCGGTCTCTTTTAATTTACCTCCGGCTTCACCGCCATCGCCTACAAAGAGCAACAATTCCGTCCACTCCGCTGGACTTGGCAAATGCCAGCCATCTGGACAAATACCTTGCACACCACTGGGATTAAGTTCACTACTCATCTCACCATTCATAGCTGCTGGCCAGTTATAGAGTACACCATAAGTGTCGTAATTATTCAAGGCTTTGGCCTCGCTCACAATAAGACCATTGTAGTTATAGACATAATAATAAGGTGTCACTGTCGACCCGGCTTCTGGTCCTACAACACCAGGTAAATATTTTAAATTCTCGGCCATCCAAACTTGTTCGCCAATGGTCACCGTTTGGTAGACATTGCCATCGCGGGCATCGGTAAAACTATTAGGCGGCGTATTATTGTCGTCGTCACTGCCACATGACACAAGAGTTATAAAACAAAGGCATCCTAAGAGACCTGCAAAAATAAAATGGGGAGATTTCATGATGATGGTTTTTATAATTAGGTTAATGATTTTCGGGCAAGACCATCAGATAAACGTATGACATCTTGGACTTTACCCTACAGCAATATACAAAAACTTTTAAATATTGTTAAAATATTGTTTAAAAGTGACTTGTACGCCATGATAAACAGCGTTGTTTCCTCTTAGTCAAATCAAAGATTTTTGGCAATTCAAGGGAATTTCAAATTCAGAGTATGGGCATAAAGGCGAATACTACCAGCCGCCTCCGCCGCCTCCGCCGCCTCCGCCGCCGGAGGAACCACCACCGCCACTACCTGATGAACTTCCGGGAGGTGACGATGCTGAGGAAATAGCAGTAGAAAAACTTCTACCCATATCAGTGCTAAAACTTGATGGAGAAAACGCCATACCTACTGCAGCGCCTGTGTACCACGACGGACTGTAGCTTTGTGTTTCTTGTAAGGATTTTGAAAGCGCATTCTCAAATTTCTTTCCCCATTTGTTTTCAACGCCTAATGCAATAGCATAAGGTAATAAAGCTTCAAACCGTTCCGGCGTAATTTTGGGTTCATGCAAAGCGTCCAGTTGCTTTTGCTCTGCTACATTGATGTACATTTTAAAACCTTCAATTTCGTCCATCACTGCCCTACCCTTTACTGTGGGTGCTTTTATGAGATAAGTAAATACAGCAACCAAAATAACCAAGACAATCATAAAAAGAATGGGAACTAAAGGCGACGGCGATACTATAAACGCCAAAACCACCAAAACAACGGATGCAATCATTCCCTTGGTAAGATGATTGTAATTAAAATTAAAATAAGTAGGTTTTAAATTTTTCTTGATGGCATTATAAGCATTGGTTCTTGCTTTGGTAAAGGTTGTATGATTTTTATTATCGAGATCAATTTTGCGTTCTTTAGAAAATAAAGCGTCCGCTATGGCTTTTTCGTCTTCAGTTAAAGCACTGGTATCCTCTGAAATCCTTTCCAGACTGTATTTCTTTTTTAAATAGCTAATTTTAATATGTCCTTTAACCGCTAAGCTTACAATTGAGGCCGTTACCATGCGCTGTGTTAAACGAAACACGTGAAGTATTGCAATTTCGCCGGGACTAAACCCAATAGGTGGATCAAATAAAGGAATGATTGTTCCTTTTGGTGGATCTACACCCACTTTTTTCCAGGCTTTATAATAAATTGAAAATACAAAACCTAATCCCAATAGTGAAAACAACACATGAAAATTACTTTTAAAAAAATACCACCATTTCTCAATTGTGCTGGGCTCATAAACCAAACCCTTAGGCCAGGCTGCGGCAAAGGTGAGTTGTTCTTTGGGCTGTAATGCTCTTGTTGTAGTAATTTCTATGCGGTTGTCATTTGAAAGGATATCGCAGTCGCAGCTTGTTGAACCTGCAAATCCCGTAAAAGCATCCATTTGTACCACATATGCGTCTTCCGGTAATTTAATGGAGACACTAGCCTCTTCTATTGGAAACAACCAATCGCCACCTATGGCATTAAAATAAAGCTCATCATAATCGTCAAAAAATCCAATTTGTCGGGTAGTTTTATACACCAAGGTATAGGCATATTCTCCTGGGGAAAGCAAAGTGTTTTTATCGCCTATATATACGATGATTCCGTTACCTTTCGCTTCTGTGAAAAAGGGTTCTGAATTACCATTTTTAAGCACTTCTACAACTTCAAAGTCTACATTAAACCGTGTGCCGAGTTTGTCTTTGTACTTTGTGGGGAAAGTTCGGTATATGCCACGTTTTATGTGGTTGCCTTCTGCATTAACTGTAATATCTTCCCTTACTAGCAAATCACCCGATTTTTCTACTGTAATTTGGGTGTTATACGAAAGAATGCGTTCCTGCGCAACGCCGTGACTGAAACAAAACAATAAAACCAATAGGGATAAGATGTTTTTCATCATCAAATTTTTTATAAATTCACAACGGGCATTGCACGCTCAGTTTCATTTTGAATATCAAAAAACTCTTTTTGGGTATGATTTGCTGCTCTGGCAACAAACATCGATGGGAATTGTTCAATAAGAATGTTATAATTCCGCACGCTGCCATTGTAGTATCTTCTGGCCCGTTGCAGATCGTTTTCAACCATTGAAAGCTCCTGCTGTAACTCTAGGAAATTTTGGTTGGCTTTTAATTCCGGGTAGTTTTCCACCACTACAAACAAACTTCCCAAGGCTTTTGAAAGTCCTACTTCGGCTGCTTCTTGCTCCTTTACATTGTCTGCTGCAATACCTTGACTCCGCAGTTTTGTGATGCTTTCAAATAAGTTTTTTTCGTGCGAGGCATAGCCTTGTACAACTTTAACAATAGCGGGAATTAAATCGTGACGCTTTTGCAATTGCACATCAATGCCGCTCCAAGCTTCGTTGACCATAGTTCGAAGCCTTATAAGGGTGTTATAGATATAAATAAAATAAACAATTGTAAGAATGATTAAGGAAATAATGATAACGCTCATAACTTGAATTCTAAAAAGGAAGGTTAAAGGTATTAATTTTTCTTTTAAGTGTTCAATCTCCAATTTCTTTAGCTAAGATTTATGCCTCCCTTGGCTAGTGGTAAAGCTGGATATGTCATTTGTTCGTAATTGGAACCATCTAATTCGCAAATCCGTACATTTTTTTGTCCGGTGATTTTTAACATACGCATCATATAAGTTTTCTCTTAATATCTGCCCAAAAGTTCAATCTCATGTATCGAAAACGGAATTAGTCTAGCAATTTTATTGGCATCTCTATCTTACTTTGCTAAGTGTTTTTTTTCAATCCTAATATAATAGTTGAGGTATTAATGAAATTGTAATAACTAATATTCGTCTTAATTTAATCAGCTATTCGAATTAAGTTTAACATTATTAGGTGTTTTCAATATATTTCAAGACACAAGTGGAATACATGTTTTAAATAATCAAGGTGGCATTCTTAAAATTGTTTTGCACAGGTTTCATTGTAATAATTCACAATCTCTTCAAGATTTTGCATTTGTTTTTGGCTAATTTGCTGTTGTAATTTTGGACAATCATTAAAATAACTGGTTAAGGTTTTTCTTTTAATTCCAAACAGTCCTTGAGTGGCTCTCATAAAATACATATCGTTTTCTCGTTTGAGCAAATCGGCTTGCATTAATAAAGACTCACCTTGCTCAAACCATTCTAATTGATAATGACTTAATATACCTTTTTCTACAACCTTCAGAAAATGGTGATTGCCCTTTTGAGGTGTGATGTTGTATTTTGGATTAAGCAATATCAATTTTTCAGAGGAATGACTCAACCAAAAGCCCTCATAAGCAATATTTTCAGCCTTAAAGGACCTTACCTTTTTTTGGCTGTATTTTTTGGTTTTACCTTTAGCATCTATAATTCTAAGTTTTTTATAGAATGAGTAATTAAAGCCCTTTCTATTAATATAATTAACCGTTCCATAAATTGTATCTCGATCATGCAGTACAAGATAATCTTCGGCTGCGTCAGTTTGCGTCAATGCCAAATGAGGTATAAAAAGTCCTATCAAGATAAATAACAATACTAACGTTTTAATATTTTTCATCATTATAAATTATTAAATAAAGTTTGTTGCTTCAATTACCTCGCGATACAAGAGCTAATAACCTCAATTATTTGATTGGTAAATAAAGTTGCATGGTGCCTATAAATAAGGTGTCTAGATGTCCCATACTTCGTTCGTCGCTGGTTATTAAGTGCATATGTAAAAACGTGTCGGGGTGGGTGAAAATGCCTTTGTGTTCGGTTGAAAAGAAACCAACAATTTCAACGTCTTGGTTGTTGATGTTATAACTAACTTGGCCTTGATGGGCTTCATCCGGCGATGTCACCTTGGTGCCTTCGGGTAAGTTTTGAATATGAATGCTAGCGCTGTTAATGCGTCCAGTGACCTTAAAGGCAAAAGGTCTTTTAAAATGATTTGTCTGTGCTTCTATAAAATCTTCTAAGTCTTGAATGGTCGTGATATGTGAAGGTAGTTTTATGGTCTTCCATGCTGTAACCTTTGCATATACAAAGAATGGAGCCGAAACGTCAAATCGTTTTTCAACGCTCATGGTTGTGTCAGAAGTTACTTTAGACACATAACTGATTCCGTTATTGATGAGTAATTCCCCCGTTAAATAACTTTCAGGTCCCAGACCGTAAAGGCCTTCCCTATCTGGGATGGTATCAATATCTATAATGCTGCCCAATTCGTTTTTCCACATCACGTTTTTCATAGCGCCGACCATGTTGATATCGGCATAGGTTTCTTCGACTGCTATGCTGGTTTCTTTTTTGCTCGTGTTGCAACTGAGTATAGCCATACAAAGTAGTACGATGGCGCGTTGTTTTATAGTCATAAGGCCTCTGTCCTTGTTCAAAGTTAATATTTTTTCGAGCTTTGGCAAGTTTTGAATTTGTTGCGTAAACTAGCGCAGATTTAAAATCTATCACCATGCTATACATTAACCATGCATTATCCATGCCTTTGGTATGCCTTTGGTATGCCTTTGAATGGTTGTTGCTAAAAAGTTTCAAAAACCATATAAAAAGCATGCTGAAAACTCAAGCATCGCAAAGGTTAGCAAGGTTGGGTGTTTGCACATCATTTATGCCATTACAGCAATCATATCGAAGATGTGCGCCGCAAGTTTTTGGTCGCCTATGATTTTGGAATTTGCAATGGCTTCTTCTCTTTTCATTCCTTTTGTAAATATTTTCCAAGCATCCGAATCTTTTATGCGCACTGCACTTATGGGCGCTTGGTGTGTAGCGTTCATCAACTCCCAACCATGCTGATAGTGTAAAAACCAACTTTTTTCTGTGTTTCCTAGAAAAGTGAATTTAATCACCTCACCCTCCTTGGCTTTAACATGGCGATAATGGTGAGGAAGTGCCCTGATTGAAGTGTCCAGATAAGGCAAGTACCACCGTTCTTCCAATAAGGTCTTTTCGTCACCGATGGCATGGCGGATCTGCTGTTGATGGTGCCACTTTTCAGTGTATTCTCTTGCTATGTGAAACCAATTTTTTGATGCTTGCTCACCTGCCCAAGCCACTGGAAATTCGGCTTTGTCGTTAGGATTCAATGTTGCTAAGAAATCGCAATATTCTCTTCCTGATGACTTTAATAAATCAATAATGACTTTTGGGCTAAGCCTTTTGGTCGCTTTGATCCAATCAGCATTTAGCCGGTTTAAGAAGTCTATTAAATCTGAATAAGATGTTATAGCATCAGGTTTTTCGCTATAATATTTATCACGCAACATTGAAAGTGTTCTCAAATTTCCATCCAGTAGGTGGACAGCAACATCTTTCACTTTCCATTTAGGTGCGATGGTTTGTTTATCCCAGTCATTTAAGGATAATCCTTCCAGTAGTTCGAAAAGGATCTTATCGAGTTCTGGTAATAAGGCTACCGCATCTATTTGTTCTGGTTTCTTCATAGTTATTTTAATCACACAACCGCTTTCATCATCATTTCTAAAATATAACAAAACCGTCAAAGCACCTAACAACCCAAGGGTTACAAAAAGTGTTAGATATTTTTAAGATTGAGTCATAGTTTAAAATTTAATGACAATATAAATTAAAATGAAACGTATGATTGTTTCGCTTTATTTACGCCGATAAAAATAAAGAATGGGTATAACGTTAGCGTTCGACGTTTCACTCACAGTTATATAGCCCGACCCATCTTTTAACCAAGCAATTGCTTCGCCCTGAGGTTCCATGAAATAAGGAAGGCGCTCAGCCTGGCGACCCAATGCCTCAAGGATTGTTTCGTTATTGTTTCGCTTCCAATAATATACTGATAAAAGCGTTTTTAAGACGATTTCAGACCCATCGGCTGAAATATCACCGGCAGTGACTCGTGTGTAAGGCAGCGTTTGAACAACCGGAAGAACAAGGGTATCAGTAAGTGTTTGCGGGTACTCCAATAAATAAACTTGAACTCGTTCCTCACGTTTGCTTACTATGTAAATATCCTTCGTTTGCGAATCAACCATTAACGTTTCGGCATCTCGGTTACCATCTAAATAGCTAAATGTAATTGTTTCTACAGCTCCCGAAAGTACGTTTTGACCTTCGTTTAGATTAGCGAGTACAGGCTCCTTTAAACGGTAAATATTCTTATAGGTATGCTGAGCACCATTATCGCCAATCTCACCCACATAAATGTAAGATTCGCCCTGCTCAACACCCGGTCCTGTGGCAATATCCTCCCAGTCACGGTGTGTTATCCCTTGAAGTATTAAGGTGACAACGGTCTCGCCCTGTCTATTTATCAAAAAAAGTCTTGCTTCATCGCCACTGTCATTGTGTACCCAAAAATGATCGGGGTAACGTAAACTTTCTGCAATCCCCGAAGCCTCATCAATCCTTGCATCTTTAAGTTGAGCCAAAACTTCTTCATCGTAAAATAATCGATGTTGGTTCTGGTTTTCGAGTGATGGTTCAGTCTGGTTGCAAGCAACTAAAACAACCATTAAAAGTAAATTCATACTCATCAGTCTCATCTTGTCCATTTTTGTATTTCTTGATTGGCCGATTCTTCAGTATCCCAGCCAACTACTACTATCTTATTGCTGCCTTTATAATGCGTAAACCAAAGCTCAATAATAGAAATAATAGCCGAATAATTTTGTTGCAGGCAGGCGTAAGACGTGCAATTTATAATTTGTAATTTAGGCTCCTTTGGCACAGCAATTATTTTGTAATCCAATTCATCGTTGTCTTTCAATTTAAGTAATGCAATAGGGATGGTTTCAAGAACTTGCCCTTTTGGTAATGCTTCTGCTAATACCAAGACATCTAAAGCATCTCCATCTCCTCCTAAATCCATTCTCATTTCTGTGGATGGTATAAACCCGTAGTTGCTTGGGTAAGGAAGAAACTGAACACTGCGCAGGGTGCCATCTTGCAGCCTTTCAACAGAGAATTCATTTTTGCTTTTATCATATTCCGTTTTTAAACATGTCCCTGCCGGTATTTCAATAACCACATTTACCAATGAATCGGGCGTAAATGTGGCTATATCGTGCAGAAAGTTCGCTTTAGTTTCAACTCTGCCCGAATGGTTGCAAGAATTAAGCAAAACTATCAAAATTAAGATGTTTAAGTTTTTCATTGTTAGTGTATTTTAATATCTACAGCAAAGTAAACTTTAAATTTTTAGGACTTTGTACCTAATACGTTATTTTTAGATTAACCATTACTGTCAGCTGTTTTAACAACCGCACAACCTTTTGCACCTGCATCCGGGCAAGGAGTTTTAACATTGGTCTTCCCACGAAGTACTGGACATTAAATTTAGCAAATTCCCGTCATTAAAAACACAAAATTTGGCTTGGGTATAGCTATTGTTTATGCCTTATTTCGGCCATTCAACTTCATTTGGTGGAAGTGTTATAACTTGTTTGTGGCCGGGAAAACTCAATGGCAAGTCAAGTGTTACTTTCCCTGTAGCTGCCCAATCAGTTCCCCTTGCAAAGAGCGTCTGGGAATCCAACACAATAAATAGCATTTGTCCCATTCTCCGATGGGTTAATGCCGGGTATCTCATCAGCGTAATCCTCATCGAAAACATGCTCCAACCTCTATCATCATCATTTTTAATCTTGAAATCTCGTACAGCACAACTATAAGCGTTATCAACTCTCAAATATAACTAAAACCACTATAACAGCTAACTGTCAACTGTTTAAAAAGCGTCGTATTATTAACGATTGCCATTAGCAAATTTAAATAGGTGTTGGTTTTTTGTTTAAAAAAAAGATTTTTACGAATATTAGACCCAAAACATACTATTGTTTACAGTCCCATAACTGGAGAAAACAATTTCTAAAATGATTTCTTTACCATTCCTCTTTTATAGGATTTAGGAGTGTTTATAACCACAAAATCTACCACACCAAGTAACAGTTCCTCTTCTGTAATGATATGAACTTTCCATTTGCCTTCTGTAAGGTTGTTTTTGTAGGTATAGCCACGAAAACCGCGACCACGCCCACCAGTAACTTCAAAGCCAATGTCCTCGGTTATTTCCCAACTTCCGGTTTCGGGATTGTACCATTGCCAACGATGAAATATTGACTTTTTGATATCTGTAGGTGCAAAAACAGAAGTAAACACATAAACACTTTCATCAGCCTGACGGTGAAAATTGATGTTATGTGTACGCCAAAATATATACCATTCATCCCGCTCATAAGTAACGATGTATGTGTTGTTTTTTTTCTGGACATCATAAGCCACCATCCCTGTTTCCATAGCTAACGGTACTGGTGGAATAAGATTGAAGTAGTAAAAACCATTGATTGCTATATAGATAGCAAGGATCGTGCTGATTAGTTTTGTCAGACTTATCTCTGCTCTTGTGCTTGGGCTTGAGGTATAAATAAATAAAATGAGTGCCAGCGTACAAGCCAAACTTATAAGTCCAGAAATAATAAAAATAAAGGTGTTCATTTCCTTTATCAGCGTAGGAACCATAAAGGTGAAAAATGTGAAACTTATAAAAAAATAAACACTAAACTGGAGGTATTTATTGGAGATTTTCTTTTTAAGAAACTCATTTGTGAATAAGAGCAGCACCAGCAGGATGAAAAAAACCATCGTTTTTGACAAAGACACACTTCTAAAAAAATAGATGACAAAAGCACTTGAAAGTGCTCCAAAAAAGAACTGTATGGCCAACGGAAAATAGTCGGAGTAACGCCCGATAAACGTGTTTTCCCACTTGCCATCATCCGATAAATTAAACAAATAAAGCGTTAGCGATAATAAGGTCATATGCGAGCAAAGTACCACCGTATCATAAACGCGATCTATATGCCCTAAAGTTAGGGTGTCAAATATAAAGCCACCCATAAAAAAAATAATGGGGCCGTACTTTTGATTCCGAATAACAGACTTGCCAAAAGCACTGTTTCTATATCTTACTAAAGCTCTTTTCATACTATTTAAGTAGCGATAAAAGTAGCGTATTTCCCGTGAGATTATTCATAAAAGAAGGAAGCCATCAACATTATAGTTGACCTCATGATAAGACTTTAAAATTGATGCTTTTAGGGCTATCAAGTCCGAAATTGTATTTAATACATCAAATTTAGAAAACCCTCCTTTTAATCCCGAAGTTTTGAGAAGGGCAATGCTTTTGCACCCGCTCGCCCCTAGTCCGCCATATGCGGATGTCAACGCGCAAATCTATTTCAACCCAAGCCTTAACAACATATCAGTGGTGGTCATATATAGATACTTTTGATCTGTGCTAAATGCACAATTAGCAGTTGATTTTCCTGTTTTAATGGTCGCTAAGTGTTTACCTTCCTTGCTTATGATGTGGACGCCACCAGGTCCTGTAGCAAATATATTGCCGCTCTTGTGAACTTTCAATCCGTCGGGTAAACCGTTTGTTGTCTTTGAAAGTGCTAAAAAGTCAAATAACACGCTTCCGTTTTCAAGTGTTCCGTCCTCGGTGATATCATAGCTGTATAAAACAGGGTTGGCTCTATCGGATTGATTGATATATAAGGTTTGCTCATCGAGGGATAATGCAATGCCATTGGGCCGGCTTAGACTGTCGACAAGTACTGTCACTTTTTTCTCAGGACTGATTTTAAACACGCCATTGATACCTATGTCTCCCGTTTTGTTGTCGGGTTGACCATAAGGTGGATCTGTAAAATAGATATTACCTGCACGGTCTATGGCGAGGTCGTTAGGACTATTAAATTTCTTTTCATTGTAGGAGTCTGCAATCGTAATAAACTGTGGTTGCGGATTGTTTAAATCAGAATCCAAGCTCGCAATACGCCTGTCGCCATGCTGGCATATCAACAAATTGTTCTCTAAATCCAAAATCAAACCATTAGGACCTTTACCAGAATCTTTATTGTCTTCACCAGTATGACCAGCGTATTCTAGGTAAACATTAAGACTGTCCTTTTCGCTCCATTTATAAATTTTATTTGTTGGCACATCAGAAAATATGACCGCTTTCAGTTCATCAATCCACAGCGGACCCTCACTCCAGGAGAACCCTTTCACCAATATCTCAAAAGTTGCATTTGAATCAATAATAGTAAGGGCTGATGCATCATGGATTTCAATTTTAAACATATCCATGATGATATCTGTCACCTCGTTTTCAATAATGTCGGTTTTAGGCTTTTGATTGCAAGACATGACCAGCAACATTGAAACAACCGCAACAAAAACAAATTGATTATTCATAAATTTAAATATTTAGAGATGGATTTAAAATTAATGAAAATTTGCTAATAAATACCGAGCCCCTATCTTCTTAGATGACGCATCTCATCTTTCATTATAACATAAAATACCATAGATGTGGATAGCGATTAGAATTGGACATGTAGTACCAATAAAAAACCGGTTGTAGCACCATTACCGATGGTTGAAAAGTGTAGTCTTTGAATTAACATTATTGTACTTCGAAGTTTCAAACTTCGCAGAACGGGTTAACGAAATTGTGAAATGTAATAAAGTAAAGATGGAACAGGTACAAAAAGATGTAACATACCGCTAGCGGGGGTTCTCGATTCTCTACTCCTGCGTCGAATCACTCGAACTGACAGTACTATATTTAAAATATCAATGCACTATTAGTATATATAAGGCTTGATTACTTGGCTTTCATAGGTGGCAAATCGAATGCTGTGGCATCGTGCTCAAAATGATTACGGTGTGAGCCATCACAAAACGGTTTGTTATTAGAATGGCCACAACGACAAATTCCTAACACGGTTCTGCCTTGTAAACCGTAGGCATTGCCTTGGGCATCTACGATTTCAAAATCGCCCTCTACTTTTACAGACCCATTACTGTTAATGGTAAGTTTTGTTTTGCTCATGTTGCTGTTTTTATGAATGACAAAGTTGGGGAAATTTATTTTGGGTTTTGATGATTTATTAATTTTTAATTGAAAAATTGGACTTTTCGGCTGTTGACGGCACTCTTTGCAAAAGAGCGCTGGCTGCGGTAGGTGTTGAGGGCACGGATTACAAATCCGTGCTATCGGGGCAATGTTGACTTATTGTTTTTAATTTCTAAAGACTTTTCCTTTATCCAATTAACCGAAATATCTATTGGTTCGGTTTTAATAGTATTATGTCCTAACGATGGAAATAGAACATATTCAAAGGGTTTGTTTTCTAATTTTAAGGCGTTGAGATGTTCAATACACATTTTTACAGGAATCTGGATATCTTTTTCTCCAAAAAGCCAAAGACCAGGAATTGAAACATCTTTTAGAGTCTCTTTTGGGTCAGTAGCTTCAAATTGATATTTATCAGGATCGTTTTTAATGTGTTCGCGTGCATCTTCTTCTGTATGATAATCCCAAAAATCCGATCTCTCGTTGGTGTAAAACTGAAATCTCAACTGTTCAAGAGTAGTTATTGTAGGGCAGCTAAATAAAACCATAAATTCTACTAGTGGATTTTTATTTGCAACAATTGGAATTATCCATCCTGCTTGACTCGCTCCTATTAGTCCAATAGGTAAATCTCCCACTTTGTCATGTATTAAATCAACAGCAGAACTTGCATCTTTTGCTAATAGATTTAGATTTTCAACACTAATGTTATTTGTTCCTACTTCTGGCCCAGCATAAACCCCACCAGATTCTCCAACGCCACGTTTATCATAAGTAAATACCAACATATTTTTTTTAGCTAATAGTTCAGCAAATTTCGTCATTCGAGGTACTTGGTCAGAACCATGGACAATGACAACCGCCGAATGTGGATTATTAGGGCTATAAATGGTACCGGCCAATTTAACACCTTCACTCTCGAAAGTTATATTTTCTGTTTTTATTGAATCAACCAATTCATTTTTTTCTTGAGTAGGTGTCGTATTTTTTTGTTCAACTGATTCATTGCAACTAATCAAAGTTACAAACAGAATTGGTAAAAAAAGTTGAATTATGGATGTCATTATTAGTATGTTTTCAATTGTTTTTAATAAGGTTTTGGTCGCAAGTCTAGTCCTAAAATAAATCTACTCATTAATATTTGTCCCGATGGGATGATGCTGCATTTATAATGCACATAATTAGGTGTTTTATAGTTTAAAGATAAATGTAATCTTATTTCATTGTATAAATTAATTGGATTTTTTGTTTCTCTTTTATCGTGGGCTAGGTCAGTAAAGGTTGAATGTGCTGTAGAGTCAGAAGACTTGCCAAACTGGCTTTTTTAAAGCTGGGAGCTGCCTAATTTACTTCAAATAGTTTGATTGTATAATCTAATAATTCTATACCTCCTGCTTTTCCGTGTCCTGGAATTATTATTTCTGTATTCGGATAATTTAATTTGATTTGTTGACCGGTCTCAGACCATTTGTCCGTGTTTGCATCACCTAAATAACCCTTACTAGCTCCGAATGTTTTAATTAAACATCCGCCAAACATTGCAGCACTTTCTGGGAAATATCCTATCACATTGTCTTTTGTATGACCTTCTCCAAAGTATTTCGCATACACCTTTTTATTACCGAGGTTTAAAGTGATACTGTTTTCAAAAATTGTTGTTGAACCAGGCAAGTCTTGGCCGTTTTCCTTTAATAACTCTACAGTTAGATTCGCAGCGTATATAGGAATATTCTGTTTTTTAAATTCCTGTATTCCACCAACACAGTCTTCGTGGAAATGGGTTGGAATAATAGCAGTTATTGAATTTTTAAGTTCATTAGTAATGAAATTTATTAATTCTAATGAACTATTGTTATTAGTTGGTGTATCAAATACAATTCCTTGATTTTCATTCACAACTAACATTCCATTACATTCTACTTTTCCGAAATCGTCGGTTTTTAAATATGAAATATGTTGGTAGATGTGGTTTGATAGCTTTTTAATTTTCAAATTTGCGCTTTGATAGATTATCAAACTATCATCCAATTGTATTTTTGTATTTTCGGATTTCGCACTTCGATTTATAAGTTTTTTTTGCGACGATGATTCCTTGCAGGAAATAAATGTTATTCCTGTGAGAAGAAGGGATATCACAAATAGTCTTTTCATAAATTTTGTTGCCTACCTTCGGATTTTTTTGTTGCTGCCAACTAGTTATAGTTATCAATAAATTTATAACATCCCCAAAACACCATTCCTAATCCTGAAACGACAAAGGTCGTTTTTTATGATTTACCTATTTAATGATATTAGAAATTGTGTAAGATTCCCAAAAAACTGAACTGTTTAAAAGTACACAAAAACATGCGTTTCATTCACAAATATCACCGTTTTTGTTATGCCCTGTTACCACACGTTTTTGCTTTCGACCTTGTATTCATATGGGTTTTCAGAGTCAAATTCTCCGTTGTGATAAATCAAAAATTTAGCCTGTTTATCGTCAAGTTCAATTGTCTCAATTTTATCAATTCCAATTAAGCATAGGTTTTCAAAATAATCAACTCGCTTATCAAATATTACTAACCTTGTCTGTGTAATATTAATTATTTCACCACACGATAAAAACAGACCTGAAGAAACTAATATCTTACTATTTTGATTAATTTTCTTTTCGTAAGTAACTTTATCCATTATTAGAGATAGAACGCTTAAAATAATTAACGGTGTCAATAGCAACACCATTAATATTTTCAGTTTCGTGTTTTTAAATAATGTAAAAAATAGGACTGTTGAAATTATAAAAACCCAACAAACTGTTGAAAAAGTGTAAAATGATTTAAGTCTGTATCCAATTAACTTAAAAATTAGTAAGGTTAACAACAAAATTGTCATTGCAATTAATACGCGTCCAATTATTTTCTCTACTATGGGAAAATTCTTCTTTGTTAAAATCGGAATATAATTCAGTCCAATTATCAGTGCTATGAATATTATTAACGCTGTCATTTTTTAAATGTTTAGTAACTCTTTTCAGTATCTCACCTTTATTCACCTTGTCTGTTAATGCTGTTATTGTAGTTCCACCGACCAAAGTGCAATCGTTCCAGCCTTTGCTCCTTCAAAAGGACGGGAGGAACCAAAGACTAAAGTATTTGTTCCTGGAATCAGCATACCTGGACCATCGTCATAAATAGAGTTAATCTTGCATCCTAAGTTTTTTGGTTTTGTCCAAATGCCATCCACTTTTTTGGATAAAAAAATATCATTACCTCCACAACCGCCTCTATCGCCATAGGTAATTAACATTAGTTTGCCGTCAGAAGAGACCCACGAGCCATCATCACGACCATTAGAATTTATAGGAGAAGGCAAAGGTTCGGGTTTTTGAAACCCACCATCAGCAGCTGCTCTTGCTATGTAAATATCGCGTTCTCCTATGCCATCTAAGCGTTCAGTCCAAAAATATAAATCGCCATCTTTAGTTAGGATTGGTGCTGTTTCGTTATTCACATA
>NZ_DAISXK010000041.1:0-23213 GCF_036825875.1 Paucihalobacter sp.
CTTGAGCGAAAAAGATAAAACAGCAGACATTGAATTTATTTTTGATGTGGCTATTTCTGAAAAATCAGGGTATCATTTAAGCATTTCATCAGAAAAAATTTCCGTAAAAGCATCGTCAGAAGCGGGTGCCTTTTATGCCGTTCAATCGTTAAGACAACTCTTACCTGAAGGATTAGAAAATCAAAGTTTTAAAGGTGATAAAATCTATTTACAAGCACAACATATTGAAGACGCACCTCAATTTGCTTATCGCGGAATGCATCTGGATGTTGGGCGCCATTTATTTCCGGTGGAATTTATCAAGAAATACATCGATATGCTGGCACTGCTTAAGATGAATACTTTTCACTGGCATTTAACCGAAGACCAAGGTTGGCGCATCGAGATTAAAAAATATCCGAAATTACAAGAGGTTGCTGCTTGGCGGGATGAAACTTTAATAGGGCACTACAACGATATGCCGCACCAGTTTGAAGGAAAACGCTATGGCGGTTATTACACCCAAGAAGAGGTCAAAGAAATTGTTGCTTATGCTAAAGCAAGACATATTACTGTAATCCCAGAAATTGAAATGCCCGGGCACTCACAGGCTGCCATTGCCGCTTATCCACATTTGGGTTGCACAGGTGAAAATCCTGATGTTGCCAAACTATGGGGCGTTTTTGAGGACATTTATTGCCCTAAAGAAGAAACATTTGCTTTTCTAGAAGATGTTTTGGAAGAAGTGATGGAATTGTTTCCAAGTACTTATATTCATATTGGCGGTGATGAAGCACCAAAAACCCGGTGGAAAAACTGTGAAAGTTGCCAGCAAACTATACAAAAAGAAGGGTTAAACGACGAACACGAACTTCAAAGCTATTTCATCACCCGAACGGAAAAATACCTTAATAGTAAAGGCCGTCAAATTATTGGTTGGGATGAGATTTTGGAAGGTGGTCTTGCGCCAAATGCCACCGTGATGTCCTGGCGCGGCGTTGAAGGTGCTGTGGCTGCGGCTAAACAAGGGCATAAGGTAATTATGACACCTACATCACACTGCTATTTTGATTATTACCAAAGCAATAATGATACCGAGCCGCTCGCCATTGGCGGGATTTTACCATTAGAAAAAGTCTATCATTTTAATCCCATTCCCGAGGGTTTGACCACCGAAGAATCCCAATTTGTGATGGGTGCACAAGGCAACGTTTGGACAGAATATATGAAGAATGAACAACAAGTGGAATATATGGCTTTTCCTAGGGCAGTAGCACTAAGTGAAGTGCTTTGGACTTCAGAAGAACACAGAAATTACGAAGATTTTGTGAAAAGGTTGAAGCATTTCCAAAAGCGGATGGATGTGCTTAACGTAAATTATGCCAATCATTTGTATGAAATAAAAGGAGAAATTCAGTACAATGAAAATGGAATTCAATTAGAATTAAAACCTGAAAGTTATGCCAATTCCATTTATTATACCAGAGATGGCAGTGAGCCCAATTTACAATCTTACAAGTATGAAAAGGCACTCTCTGTCTCTGAAGACCTTCATATAAAAGCAGCCGTTTTTGATGAAAACGGAAAGCAATTAAGTTCCATTTTTGAGGAAGAAATTAAAATACATAAGGCCGTAGGCAAAAAAATTGAACTGAGTGTGGAGCCTAGCAAAGTCTATAGCGGCGGTGGCGCAGAAGGTTTGATTAACGGTGTTCAGGGTAGTGATAAACGTTATGGCGATAAAGAATGGTTGGGGTTTTGGGGTGATGATTTGGAAATCCTGATTGATTTAGGCATAGTTAACCAAATAAACAAGATTTCAACCAGATTTTATGACGCTATTGGGCAATGGATTTACGCGCCATCTAATGTTGAAGTTGAGCTTTTAGATAGTGAAAAGAATACGTTGAAAAAACAAAATGACACTTTGGTTGATGGCGGAAAAAATTTGAAAAATTTAGAAGTTAGTTTTGAAAATTTAAATGTGAGATACATTCATATTAACATCAAAAATTATGGCACCATTCCAGATGGTGCTCAAGGTGCCGGCCATAAGGCCTGGTTGTTTGTTGATGAGATTGTCGTTGAATAAATTGAAGATTATTATGACTTTAGAAATTTGTGCTGCCAATATCCAATCTGCTATTAATGCTGAAAAAGCCGGAGCACATCGCGTTGAGTTATGCAGTGAGTTAGCCGTTGGTGGCATAACGCCCTCATTTGGAATGATTCAAGAGGTTTTAAAGAAAGTATCCATTCCGGTTTTTGTCTTGATTCGCCCTCTAAGTGGGAATTTCACTTATTCCGAAGACGAATTTGAAATTATAAAAGCAGACATCCTTAACTGCAAAAAGATGGGCTGTGCAGGCATTGTTTCCGGGGTTTTGAAAGTTGATAATTCCATTGATGTTATTAGAACTAAAGAATTGGTCGAACTAAGCAAGCCTTTACCATTTACGTTTCATCGTGCGTTTGACTGGGTGCCAAACCCAACAGAAGCGATAGAAACCTTAATTGATATTGGTGTTCAGAGGGTTTTGACATCCGGGCAGTCTTCTACTGCCGATAAAGGTATTGAGTTGTTAACCCAACTGAATCAACAAGCAAATAATCGGATTCAGATTTTGCCTGGTGGCGGCATCAGCGAAAATAATGTGAAGTTGTTTAAAGATAAGGGATTTACTGAAATTCACGCTTCTGCCACAACTTTGGTTCAAGAAACAGCCGTCCCAAAAGTTGCAATGAATAGTACAAAGTTTTTTGAGGAACATAAAGTGTTTGAATCGAGTGTGGAAAGTATAAGAGCTGTTTTGCTTAACTTGGGGGATTAAAAATAGCCCTCAGATTTCGCAGAACAACGCAGAAAAAAAGGAAACCCTTCTGCGAAACTCAGCGAGATCTGCGGGAAATAAAAAATGAAAAAATTAATATATCAATCACTAAAATTACTCTTGTTACTCCTTATTTCAGGATGTGACCAAGCAACCAATGACTCACTTTCAAGACAAAATATAAATGATAACTGGCAATTCAAACAAAGCTTAGACTCCACTTGGTATCCTGCAACCATTCCCAGCACCGTACATACCGATTTGTATGAAAACAAGCAGATTCCGTACCCATTTGTTGGAGATAATGAATCGCAATTGCAATGGATTTCTGAAAACGGATGGGAATATAAAACCCGTTTTTTAGTAGATGAAAAAACACTTCAAAAAAGAAATCACTTTTTAAATTTTGAAGGTTTAGATACTTATGCTTCAGTTTATTTGAATGATAGTTTGATTTTAAAATCTAACAATGCTTTTCGATATTGGAAAGTGGATGTGACAGCCTTGCTTCAATCTGAAAATTATCTAAAAATTGATTTTGAGCCCACAACTCTTATTGAAGAATCCGAAAAAGAAAAGTTAGGCTACGAACTCCCTGAAGGATTGCGAATCTTTTCGCGGAAAGCACAATTTCAATACGGTTGGGACTGGGGTCCGATATTTATTACTTCAGGAGTTTGGCGCAATGTTTATTTAGAGTCTTGGAACAGAGCCAAACTTGAAGACACCTACATTAAGCAAATTTCACTAACAGATGAATTGGCACAAATGGAAGCAGAAATAGAAATAAACATAGCTGAGGAAACTGAATTAGTTTTAGAGATTTTGGTTTCAGATAGATTAGCGGTAACGCAAAAACTACTGCTGACAAAGGGCGAACATTTGGTAAAAATCCCTTTTGAAATCAACAATCCCAAACGTTGGTGGCCACACAACTTGGGTGAGCCACATTTGTATGATATGGAAGTGCGCTTAAGACGAAATAACAAAATATTGGACGTAGAAAAACTTAAAAAAAGTTTTCGAACCATTGAGCATATTGCAGAAAAGGATGAGGTGGGCGAGTCCTTTTACTTTAAGGTAAATGGTGAAGCAGTTTTTATGAAAGGCGCTAATTATATTCCACAAAATAGTTTTCAGAATTGGGTTGAAGATTCACATTATGAACAATTGCTAAATGATGCTGTTGCCGCCAATATGAATATGCTTCGGGTTTGGGGTGGCGGCATTTATGAAAACGATGTGTTTTATGAAAAATGTGATGAAAAGGGCTTGCTAGTTTGGCAGGATTTTATGTTTGCCTGTGCGATGTATCCCGGTGATGAATCCTTTCTTGAAAATGTGCAGCAGGAGGCCATTGATAATGTAAAACGCTTGCGAAATTTTACTTCTATTGCTTTGTGGTGCGGTAACAATGAAGTAAGCGAAGGCTGGCACCGCTGGGGTTGGCAGGAAGGCAGAAGTGAACCTGAAAAAGAAGAGATTTGGAACAATTATTTAAAAATGTTCGACACCATTTTACCAAATACCGTGAATAAATTAACGGAAGTTCCTTATTGGGAAACTTCTCCAAAATTTGGTCGGGGTGATATTCGCTATATAACCGAAGGCAATGCACACGACTGGTGGGTTTGGCACGATGGGTATCCGTTTGAAAGTTTGGTAAAGAATGTGCCTCGTTTTATGAGTGAATTTGGCTTTCAGGCGTTTCCAAGCTATGAAACTATTAAATTTATAAACGACAACGACAGCATCGATATTAATTCAGCTGCATTTAAAACACATCAAAAGCATCAAATTAGTTTTGAGCGAATTAAAGAATATATGGAACATGATTTTCCGGTGCCTGATAATGACGAAGATTACGTGTATATGAGTCAGTTGTTGCAAGCCTATGGCATCGGTAAAGGTATTGAAGCACACCGGCGCGCAAGACCTTACAACATGGGAAGCTTGTTTTGGCAGCTGAATGATTGTTGGCCATCTGTAAGTTGGTCTAGCATAGATTTTTTCGGTAACTGGAAAGCGCTTCATTATCAAGCGAAGCGCAGTTTTGAAAATATCTTGGTTTCGTTTGAAACAGGTGAAAAATCAATTGGGGTTTTTGTAGTTAACGACTTGCTTGAAAACCAAACAGGTGCTTTAAAGCTTAAACTATTAGATTTTTACGGGAATGAATTATGGAGCGAGAACACCGAGATATCCGTAGCCAAATCGAGCAGTAATATGTATTCAAGAATTCCCGAAGAGATTTACAAAGGTCAAGAAGGCAAAGTGGTATTAGAAGCATATTTTAATGATACATCTTCACTATTTTATTTTTCCAAGCCAAAGGATTTGATTTTGCCCCAAGCCAAATTAAATTACCAAATCACTAAGGTAATTGATGGTTTTCAAATAGAGTTCACTTCAGAAGTGCTTCAAAAAAACGTGTTTTTATTTAGCAATTATGAAGGTTTTTTTAGTGATAATTATTTTGATTTGCTGCCTGGGAAATCAATCGTTGTAAAATTTGAAACAAAGGCCAAAACATGTGAAATTCAGCACAAAACGTTTAACACTTTCATAAGATAAACGGCTTGCTTAATAGCTAACTTTGTAATTCATTAAAATGTTTATGATACGTTGGGTAATATTCTTTACAATTTACGGGGTTTTTAGTTTTTATGCTTTTCAAGCGGTTAAAACCTCAACTAAATTTGGCTGGATTCATTGGGTTTTTGTAATTGTATCTATTATTGTTTTCAGCAACTTTGTTTATCAGTTTACCATTGGAAGCGAAAGTAGAGTTCTTACCCAAGGAAAAAGTTTTGCTTTAGGTTTTTTAATTACGTTCATGACTTTCAAAATGGTTATCATCCCCATATTGCTAGGTGAAGATATATTTAGGGCGATCATTGGAATCAACGACAAGTTTATTGCTTCTAATAATGAATTTGCTATTCCGTCTAGACGAAAGTTTGTAAGTCAGGTCGCTCTTGGGATTGCTGCCATTCCGATGATTTCTTTGCTTTATGGAATGTACAAGGGCAAGTACAATTTCAGAGTTTTAAAATACACTTTACACTTTGAAGATTTACCTGATGCTTTTGACGGTTATAGACTTACACAGTTGAGTGATATACATTCAGGGAGTTTTGATAATCCAGATAAAATTAAATACGCCATTGATCTGGTTAACGAACAAGAGTCTGACTGTATTTTGTTTACGGGAGATTTGGTAAATAATATGGCTAGCGAAATGTTGCCATGGAAAGACATGTTTTCCAAACTTCAAGCTAAGGATGGCATTTATTCTGTATTAGGAAATCATGACTATGGCGATTACGTAGATTGGAATTCTGCCGAAGATAAACGTCAAAATTTAGAAACCTTAAAGCAAATTCAGAAAGAAATGGGCTTTCAATTGCTGTTAAATGAAAGCACATATTTAGAAAGGGATGGACGGCGTTTAGCCATAATTGGTGTTGAAAACTGGGGTAGAGGTGGTTTCAAAAAAGCAGGAGATTTAAAAAAGGCAAGTGAAAATTTAAGCGAAACAGACTTTAAAATATTAATGAGCCACGATCCGAGTCATTGGGAAGAAGTCGTGCTGAACGACGACACACATTATCATTTAACCTTAAGCGGTCATACACACGGCATGCAATTTGGAATTGAAATCCCTGGTTGGATAAAATGGAGCCCTGTGAGTTGGCGCTATAAATATTGGGCAGGAATTTATAAAGAAAAGGGTCAATATATTAATGTAAACCGTGGTTTTGGGTTTTTAGCCTATCCAGGACGCGTTGGTATTTGGCCCGAAATCACCGTTATTGAATTAAAAAAAGGGCAAGCTAAAGTCTAAATAAGCAGGCAGTATTTTTTTTGAATTTATTTTCTTAATTTTATACTGACAGACGGGCAATGTATTATCTTCAATAACAATTATATAAATACAAAAAAAATATGTAGGTTTGTATTTACATTATTGACTTTAAAACTTCAAGGTTATGTCAAAATTTGGGGAACTCATAGACGTTGATATTCCTGTTTTGTTGGACTTTTTCACAGAATGGAACGAGCAATCAACCGCGATGCACGCCGTGCTTAGAGATGTGGCTGCTGCATTGGGCGATAAAGCAAAGGTTATAAAAATTGATGTTGAAAAAAACAAGGAGTTAGCCGAAGCCTTAAGAGTAAAAGGATTGCCCACACTTATTATCTACAAAAATGGCGAAATGAAATGGCGTCATAGTGGCGAACAAGATGCCAATACGTTAATTGGGATTATTCAGGAGTACGTTTAGGTTAGTCTTTGATGCATCGGCAGCTAAATCCGACATCAGGACCCGGCGTAGCTATCCCTAAATTACCGTCTAAATTAAAGCCTATTCCCTCTGGAATAGTAGTTACTTCAAAATTAAACCAATAACGACCAACTTCTCCTAAAAACTGGAAATTTTGTAAATTTCTGAAACCTCCTGCCAGCAAATTAAAATTTATTTGATTACCAAATACTTGTCCATTAGGCTTAAGAAACGCATATGCAACATCAACTCCTCCAAAATAATTAAATAATTCAAACCACTCTTGTTCAGTTGGTAAATGATATCCATCCGGACAAACCGATTTAGCGATACTTTGACTGTAAAGTCTTCCATAAGTAAAGCAATTAGTTTCTTGATTGTTATAACATGAACTTAGATTGTTAGGAGCCTCATAATTCAAATTCTCAGCAAACCATGTCTGATTTCCAATTTTAACTATTTGGTAAGTTTGACCGTCGCGTGGGTCTGTAAAAAATGAAGTTTCAAAATCTTGAAGACCGTCATCATCGTTAGAGCACGAAAAGATGAATGTTGTTAGCAGTAATAACAGAAGTATGTTTTTCATGAGCTTGTCTTTAAATTAAACAAAATAATATCTCATTTTTTAACCTTGAGTTAATAGCATGTCAACAAGATACAAAATTTTTAATAAAGAAAGCTGAATTAGAGGTTGAGGAAGTTGTAATCCAGTTCTGAAAAATGCTTTAAAACTTTCGGTAATGCATATCTCATATTTCTTTCAGCCTTTATACTATCATGAAAAACAACAATACTTCCTTTTGTTGCTTTTGCAATAACATTTGCTAAACAAGTTTCAGGGGAAATATCCGATTCCCAATCGAAGGATAATACATCCCACATCACAATTTTAAAATTTAGGGATGTCAAGCTTTTGCCGTGAGCTAATTTTAATTTTCCGTAAGGTGGTCTGAATAATTTAGAATTTATCTTGTTAGAAGCTTGAGCAACATCTTCCATGTAAACTTCAGCACTGTGTTTCCATGCGTTTAAATGATGCTGAGTATGATTGCCTACAGCGTGGCCATCGTCGAGAATTCGATTATAAATTTCAGGATACTTGTCAACGTTATTACCAATACAAAAAAATGTAGCCTTGGCATTATATTGATTTAAAGTGTCTAAAACAAATTCTGTAACACCTGGTGTTGGTCCGTCATCGAAACTTAAATAAAGTATCTTTTCGTCGGTTTTTATGTCCCAAATATATTTGGGAAACAACCGTTTAGCAACTTCAGGTGTTTTGACGGGCGTAAACTTCATCGCCTTCTAATTTTCGGCATTGATGCTTTTTATAAGTGAATCTAAAAATGCGTCACCTTCATCCAAAATGGGAGTTTCCTCCTCTGCTTCTTCACTGCCCATAAAATGTTCGAATAATTTCAAGTGGTTGTTGAATTTTTTAGATTCTTCTAAGGCAAAATCAGTATCCTTATAAACCACTAATACATCCACTAAACTTCTATAGCGCTCAATATCGGTGAATATTTCTTCAATATATCGCTTTTGGTTTTCTAAGGTAAGTCCACTAAAATAAACCAAACTTTCTTGGTATTTTTTAGCAACTTCTAGATATAAGTTTCTCGCTTTGTCATGTTTTTCAACTTCATAATAGGCGCTAATATATGGTTCTAAAAGTGTGTAATATTCAAAATGTCTCACAGGCATTTTTTCCATTGCTAAATCGGCAACTCCTTCGGCTTTTTCGTATTCGTTTTCATTGATAAGTTGTTCTATTAATCTTGCCAAATTACCTCGGTAGGTAATGCCGTTTTTGCGTGTTTCGGGGTCGTGATAAATGTTATCGCTACCACTATTGCCCCAATCCCACGACATTACCTTGTTATACATAGTTTCGCTATCAACGCGTCCCATGTCAAATGGGTTGGCTTTGCTTACTGGAGTTTTAATAGGTACTAATTTGTAAACGAGACCGTCGAGTTGTAAATAGTCTTTAAGCCAGATATAATCGTCGTTACCAAAACTTCCGCCGCTAAAATAAATGGGTCGTTCCCAGTCGTTATTAGCAATAATATCTAACATGAGCAATCTGTTTTTGTAAAGCGCACTTTCGGTTATGGTTAAATAAAGGGTGTCTTCCATTAAATGAGCATCTTTTTCACTAACAATTCTGTTTTTGATCGCATTTTCTTTGTTGACAGGAACTTTTAAATGCCTTGTTGGAAAATAGTTAGAATTGAGCATCTGTCTTGGATAGTAACTTATATCTTCGCCAGTTTGCTGCAGAATATATTTGAGTTTGGTTTTTGGGTTATCACTACTTACAAAATCTATAAATTCTTTTATATCGATGGTGTCCTGCGAAATTTCTCTTCGCATGATGTAATCTCTGGTGCCATATTTATACTGGTCGTGCGTTAACTGCGACGGAATTGGGTCACTCTCGTAAGCCTTACGTTTCATTTGGTCAATGTACCAGTCGGTTTGAAATAGGCTAGTATTTACTATACGAACATCGGTACGTATGCCTTCAATTTCTTGAGCATACCAAAGTGGAAAAGTGTCATTATCACCAATAGTAAAGAGAATGGCGTTTGGCTCGCAAGATTCTAAATATTTAACAGCCATTGCCTCAGCAGTTCTTCTGTTAGAACGGTCGTGATCATCCCAGTTGTTCGCTGCTAAGATAATAGGGACAACTAAACAAAGAATAGTGACGATTGGAGCTAACAGTTTTGAGGTGATTTTTGGTCGCAATAATTCGTAGATTGCATAAACGCCAAATCCAATCCAAATTGCAAATACATAAAAAGAGCCGACAACTGAATAGTCGCGTTCACGAGGTTCAAATGGTCTAACGTTGGTGTAAACTTGAATAGCAATTCCTGTAAATAGGAAGAAAACGAGCATCACCCAAAACATTTTTTTATCGAAATGTAACAGAAAGAACATTCCAATAAGTCCAAGCAAAAATGGCAAAAAATAGTAAGTGTTTCGCGCTTTATTATTTTTTACATCGCCCGGTAAGTTGTCTTGAGACATGCCTAAATGCATTTCGTCAATAAATTTAATACCACTTATCCAATTGCCATTAAAAGCATCGTATTTTCCTTGAACATCATTTTGTCTTCCCACAAAATTCCACATGAAATAACGCCAATACATATATCCTAATTGGTATTGAAACATATAGGCAATATTATCACCAAACTGTGGCGTTTCAATGTCGAGATAAGATTGACCGTAGGTTCTTAAAAATTGATTGTAATCGTCGTAATCTATTTCGCCTGCTCTTACTTTTTGTCTAAAATCGTTAACCAAGGCAACTAATTCTGTTTCTGAACTATACTCGGGTTTGATTTTGAAATTGACATAGCCCGTGAACATCATATAGTTTTTTGCATGTTCGCTACTCCACATTCTTGGTAAAAAAGTGGCATGTTTAGAGTTGTAATTTTGTTTAGCATTTTTATAGTCGTTTACAATGACGTATTTGCCTTTAGCATCATCCTTTTCGTATTTGGGTTTATCATCAACAAAAGGTTTGTTTTCATCCGCGCCTGAGTAAATTTCGGTGAACTGTGGGCCATAAAACAAATGTGTTTCGGGGTATTGTTCTAGGTTATAATACGCTAAAAGCTCGCGTGCACTTTCCGGATTATTTTCGTTTATTACTACCATGGCGTTAGCGCGTATTGGTAGCATAAGCCATGAAGAACTTCCGATAATTACAAACATCAAACATAAAATAATGGTATTGATGAGCGTTAGGCCTTTCTTTCTTGTGTAATCCAGTCCGAAATAAAACAAGGCTATCAGTAGCAATCCGGCTATGATGGTGCCAGAATTAAATGGCAAGCCAACCGAGTTGACAAAGAATATTTCCAGAACACTAAAAAATCTTAGGATATTGGGAAACATTAATTTAAAAACAAATAATAAAACGGCAACCGAAACGATATTAGCAATTATAAATCCTTTAATTGTAACGGTTTGATAATTTTTAAAGTAATAAATCAGTCCAATGGCCGGAATGGTTAATAATCCCATAAAATGTACGCCAAACGACATTCCAACAACAAGTGCTATTAAAATAAGCCATTTGTTGCCGCGTGGTGTGAGCATATCTTGCTCCCAGCGCAAGCCTAAATAAAACATGACGGACATAATAAGTGTGGCCATAGCATACACTTCTGTTTCAACAGCGTTAAACCAAAATGTATCGGTAAAACTAAAAGCCAAACTTCCTACCAAACCACTTCCAAGAATGGCAATTTGATTTCCTTGAGAGGCTTCACCATTAACACGTGTTATTTTTTTAAGTAATAAAGTGATGCTCCAAAACATGAACAAAATGGTAAAAGCACTAGAAAAAGCACTCATCATATTTAGCATTATACCAATTTGAGCAGGCTCTAAAGCAAATATTGAAAAGAATGCACCAAGCATTTGAAAAAATGGAGCGCCTGGTGGATGCCCAACTTGAAGTTTAGATGAGGTGAGAATATATTCGCCAGCGTCCCAAAAACTAACGGTTGGTTCAATGGTTAATGTATAGGTAATCAGAGAAATTACAAAAACCAACCAACCTAAAATGGTATTCCACTTATTAAAGCTAAATTGTGTCATGGATTCAAATTAATATTGGGGCGAATTTAACAATTATAATATAAAGGTGTTTAATTAATTAACGAACCTTAACCTTTATGTATTATTTTCCTCTATTATTTTGTGCAAACCAAACTTTCTTATAAATTTGCATCCTCAAATAAAGCTGGTCTATGGTGTAACTGGCAACACGTCTGGTTTTGGTCCAGAAGAGTCTAGGTTCGAGCCCTAGTAGACCAACAGGAGTCCCAATCATGAAAGTGATTGGGATTTTATCTTTAATTGGGCATGGGCGAGAAGCCTGTGCCTAGCGGAGTCGAGGTGAGACTTAGATAACCAAAAATTTCTAATCATAAGAATGGTTAGGAATTTTTGGTTTATGACTGTTTTTGATTAAATGAAGAATGAACTATAATTCCCATTAAATTTTAAAAGTAATCACAGGTCGATTGGCGTGGTTAACAATATCTTCGCTTATACTGCCATTAAAAAAATGAGCAATACCTTGTCTACCGTGCGTGCTAATTCCAATTAAATCGGCGTCGATTTCTTTTGAGAAATTAAGAATGCCTTGTTCAACGCTTTCGTCGTTATAGATATTTATCGAAATAGGAAAGTAGACTTCATCTTTGGTAAATTCGTTTATTCGTGCCTTAGCCTCTGTAGTTGTAGTAAAATTATTAGGCGTGTTTACCATTAATAAATGGATAGTCGCCTCAAAAGCCTTTGCAAATTTCACAGCTTGTTTATAAGTTTCTTTGCTGTCATTTTTAAAATCTGACGCAAATACAAAGTTGTCGATATAAAAATTTTCGTGGTTATTTTTAATTACTAAAACAGGTACTTTTGAGCTTCTCACTACTTTTTCGGCATTGGACCCAATAAAAACCTCTCTTAAGCCACTAACGCCATGCGAACCCATAACAATCATATCAATATTTAATTCTTTACAGGTATCTTTAATCTCTGAAAACGACAAATCAGATTTAACTGTTTGAAACACTTCAAGTCCTTTTAAATAATCTTGCGACATAACAGTTTCAAATTGCTGTTGAGCCATTTTTATAAAGAACATTGCTTCTGGCAAATTACCACTTGACCCATAGGCATCAACACCTTGAAGCGGCAGTTCAAGCATATGCAACAAATAAATTTCGCTATTGTGATTTCTCGCAATCTCGGCGGCCACCTTTAGTGCGTGCTCTGCTTGATCAGAAAAATCTGTTGGAACTAATATTTTTTTCATGTTAGGTTGGATTAGAATTTCAGCTTAAAAGTAACAAAAAAAAGGCATTGTCTCAACTTGTAAAAGTCAAGATAAATTTTGTATCTTTGCGCCGTTGTACGAAAGAAAAATATGAGGGGACACAAAAGTCCCCTCTTTTTATACTTAAAATGTTCAAAGAAAAAGTAAAAACACTTTTGGAAAATTGCCTAGACGAGAGGCCTGACTTATTTCTTATTGATTTCGAAATTTTAGAAGATCAGTCCATTCGTGTGGTAATTGATGGAGATAACGGCGTTGCGGTTGAAGACTGCATGCTAGTCAGTCGCGCGATAGAACACAACTTAGATAGAGAAGAATACGACTTTTCCTTAGAGGTGTCTTCTGCGGGTGCGCTATCACCAATCATAAATAAAAGACAATACAAAAAAAATATTGGCAGAACATTGGAAATAAAACTCAAGGAGCAAAAACCTTTTGAGGCAGAATTAACCGAAGTTGATGATAATTCCCTAACCCTCAAATGGAAATCAAGAGAGCCCAAACCTGTTGGCAAAGGAAAAGTGACGGTATTGAACGAAACTAAAGTTGATTACCAAGATATTGAAAAGGCAAACGTTATAATTAAATTTTAATTCCTAATAGATATGGAAAATATTGCGTTAATTGAATCATTCTCAGAATTTAAAGATGATAAATTAATTGATAGAGTAACCCTAATGGCCATCTTGGAAGATGTGCTTAGAAGTGCTTTAAAAAGAAAATTTGGAGACGATGATAACTTTGATATCATTATTAATCCTGATAAAGGTGATTTGGAAATATGGAGAAATAGAGTGGTAGTTGCAGATGAAGATGTTGAAGATCCCAATCAAGAAATTGCATTATCTGAAGCTCAAAAAATTGAACCAGATTTTGAAGTAGGTGAAGATGTAGCTGAGGAAGTTAAATTGATAGATCTTGGAAGACGCGCAATATTAGCATTAAGACAGAACCTTATCGCTAAAATCCACGAACACGATAACACCAATATATACAAGCAGTTTAAAGATTTAGAAGGCGAGATTTACACAGCCGAAGTACACCATATACGTCACAAAGCGATCATTTTATTAGATGATGAAGGCAACGAAATTATTTTACCAAAAGACCGACAAATTCCTTCCGACTTTTTTAGAAAGGGCGAAAATGTAAGAGGTATTATTGAAAGTGTGGATTTGAAAGGAAACAAGCCAACTATTATAATGTCTAGAACGTCACCAATTTTTCTGGAAAAATTATTTGAACAAGAAATACCTGAAGTTTTCGATGGTTTAATCACCATCAAAAAAGTAGTTAGAATACCAGGCGAAAAAGCCAAAGTAGCAGTAGATTCATATGATGACCGTATAGATCCAGTTGGTGCTTGTGTAGGTATGAAAGGTTCAAGAATTCATGGAATTGTACGCGAACTTGGCAACGAAAATATCGATGTTATTAATTACACCAATAACCTTCAGCTATTTATTTCTAGAGCACTAAGTCCAGCAAGAGTGTCATCGTTAAAAATAGATGAAGAAACCAAACGCGTTGAGGTTTGGTTAAAACCAGAAGAAGTATCTAAGGCTATTGGTAGAGGCGGACATAATATTAGATTAGCAGGTCAATTAACAGGTTACGAAATAGATGTATTTAGAGAAGGTGCTGAAGAAGATGTTGAATTATCAGAATTCACCGATGAAATCGAGAGCTGGATTATTGAAGAATTTAGTAAAGCAGGTTTAGATACCGCCAAAAGTATTTTAGAACAAGATGTTGAAGATCTTGTAAAAAGAACAGATTTAGAAGAAGAAACCATTTTAGATGTTCTAAGAATTCTTAAAGAAGAATTTGAAGAATAGAAGAAATAAGTTATATTAACACCCATTTATGGCTGACACAATTAGATTAAATAAAGTACTTAGAGAACTTAATATTTCTATAGACCGTGCTGTGGATCATTTAGATTCCAAAGGCATTTCTATTGAAAAAAGTCCAAATACAAAAATTTCGCAAGACGTTTACGGAGTCCTTTCCGAAGAGTTTCAAACAGATGCTTCCAAAAAAGAAAAAGCACATGAAGTTAGCGAAGCTAAAATTAAAGAGAAAGAAGAGCTTCGTGTTATACGCGAACGCGAAATAGAAGCGAAAACTAAAGCGGAAGAGGCTGCTAAAGAAGTTATAAAAGCTAAAGCCGCTGTAAGTGGACCAAAACAAGTTGGTAAAATTGATTTGGAAACTTCTAAGCCAAAAACGGTTCAAGTAAAAGAACCGGAAAAGCCTGTTGAATCAGAAGTTAAGGCTACTGTTCCTGAAAAGGAAGAGCCTGAATTAAAAGAAACGCCAAAACCAACTGTTGAAGCTGAAAAAGCCGAAGAAAAGTCAGTTGAAAAAGAAGCCATAAAAGTAAAAGCGCCTGAGGCCAAAAAAGAGGAAGCTCCAAAACCTGCCTCGGAAAATCCGGAGGAAACTTTAGTCACTAAATACCAAAAACTCTCAGGTCCAACGTCAACGGGCGAGAAAATTGATTTATCTCAGTTTAACAGACCGAAAAAGAAACCAGTAGAAAAACCAGCTACCGCCAAAGCAGACCATCCAAATAAGAAAAGGAGGCGTAGAATTAGTAAAGGAGTAGATCCTAATAAACCAGCAACTGCCAATAACGATACAAGAAAACCAGGATTTAGAGGCAAACCGCAACCTGGCAAAAGACCTTCAACCGTAAAAGAAGAGCCCACCGAAGAAGAAGTTCAAAAGCAAATTAGAGAAACGCTTGAAAAACTTCAAGGCAAAAGCAGCAAAGGAAAAGGCGCTAAATATAGAAGAGAAAAAAGAGATTTCCACCGTCAGCAAAGTGAACGCGATTTAGAACAAATTGAAGCAGACTCTAAAGTACTTAAAGTCACGGAGTTTGTTACGGCAAGTGAGGTGGCAACTATGATGGATGTTCCTGTGACCAAAATTATATCGGCATGTATGTCCTTAGGAATGATGGTTACCATGAACCAGCGTTTAGATGCTGAGACACTATCTATTGTTGCTGAAGAATTTGGATATGATGTGGAATTTGTCACGACTGATATCGAAGAATCTATTGAAAATGTCGCAGACAAACCGGAAGACCTTAAACCAAGAGCACCAATTGTAACCGTTATGGGTCACGTTGACCACGGTAAAACATCACTCTTAGATTATATACGTCAAGAAAATGTAATTGCAGGTGAATCTGGTGGAATAACGCAGCACATTGGCGCATACGGTGTTACCTTAGACAATGGTGAAAAAATAGCATTTTTAGATACCCCAGGCCACGAGGCGTTTACCGCAATGCGTGCCAGAGGTGCACAAGTAACAGATTTAGCCATTATAGTTGTAGCAGCAGACGACGATATTATGCCTCAAACAAAAGAAGCCATCGCGCATGCACAAGCAGCCGGTGTACCAATTGTTTTTGCTATAAATAAAATTGATAAACCCAACGCAAACCCTGAGAAAATTAAAGAAGGCCTAGCCAATATGAATTTATTGGTTGAAGATTGGGGCGGAAAAATACAGTCACACGATATTTCAGCTAAAGAAGGAACTGGTGTTAAAGAATTACTTGAAAAAGTTTTACTTGAAGCTGAAATCCTTGAACTAACTGCAAACCCTAATAAACAGGCAAGCGGTACCGTAGTAGAAGCATTTTTAGACAAAGGCCGTGGATATGTATCAACGATATTAGTTCAGGCAGGCACCTTAAAAGTAGGTGACTATGTTCTTGCGGGTAAAAACAGTGGTAAAGTAAAAGCCATGCACGACGAACGCGGTAAAGAAGTTCTTAATGCAGGACCTTCAACTCCTGTATCTATTTTAGGATTGGATGGCGCACCACAGGCAGGTGATAAGTTTAGTGTTTTTGCAGATGAACGCGAAGCCAAACAAATTGCTGCCAAGCGTACACAGTTACAAAGAGAGCAATCGGTTAGAACTCAACGTCACATAACCTTAGATGAAATTGGACGAAGAATCGCCTTAGGTGATTTCCAAGAACTTAATATTATATTAAAAGGTGATGTTGATGGTTCGGTAGAAGCTTTAACCGATTCATTCCAAAAACTTTCAACCGAAGAAATTCAAATTAATATCATTCATAAAGGTGTAGGAGCCATCACCGAAAGTGATGTACTACTGGCCTCAGCATCTGACGCGGTAATTATTGGTTTTAATGTAAGACCAATGGGTAACGCACGTCAAATTGCCGATAAAGAAGAAATTGATATCCGTACCTATTCTATTATTTACGATGCAATCAACGATTTAAAAGATGCCATGGAAGGCATGTTGTCTCCTGAAATGAAGGAGGAAATCGCCGGAACAGCGGAAATCAGAGAAACCTTTAAAATCTCTAAAATTGGTACCATTGCAGGGTGTATGGTAGTAAGTGGAAAAATTGTTAAAAATTATAGTATACGTCTTATTAGAGATGGTGTGGTAATTTATACAGGAGAATTGGCATCCTTAAAACGATTTAAAGATGATGCTAAAGAAGTTGCAAAGGGTTACGATTGTGGTATGCAAATTAAAAATTATAATGACATTCAAGTAGACGATGTTATTGAATCCTTCCACCAAGTAGAAGTTAAAAAGAAACTAAAATAAAAAAAGCCGGCTTAATTTTAAGCCGGCTTTTTCAATAGAATTTAATTGTCATCCCCGATTTTATCAATCGCTTTATCAATTTCTTTATTAACTTCGGTATCTACTTTTTCACCGGCGCGTTCAATTGCTCCTTTCGATTCTTCAGTTTCAACTTTCACCTCATTTGTTGTTTCACGACATGATACGAAAGCGACACTAACTGAAAATACAACAGCAATCATTAAAATCAATTTTTTCATAATTATTGGATTTAGGTTTAAAGGCGCAAGGTATCTCTAATTTATTTATGAATGCGATTTATAAACCATTATAAGACAGCATTTGGGGACGCCCTTCTTTTACAGCTAATTACTGAGGATTTTGCCAAAATGTTTTAGCTGCCAGATCTGGTTATATATCGCAAAATAAAGTTTAACGACGCGCAAATACAATTATAGTTTGAATAAAAAGCGGCTCATTGGCCGCATTCTGTATCAAGATTTATTTGACGTTTTCGGTTTAAAAATAAAGGCAGTTTGGTAGTTGCTTTTTATTTTTTGTAAAGCGCGTTCGGCTTCCAGACGATTGGTGAAATTTCCAATCCATATTTTGTAATTTGGAGTATTGTATTCCATAGAAACGGGCCAATCGTTGTAATTATTCATAAAGTCTGTTTTTGCTTGCTCTGCACTAGATCGATTTCCGCTAAAAACTTGGATTTTATAAATTTCATTGGTAGTTAAATCTTTTTTGAACTCTAATAACTTCTCAATTTGTCGGTCTTGATCAATAGTTACGGTTCCGTTTTGTGCATAACCTAATCCACCAAAGCCAAATAATAAGGCCAAAAACAGCGTGATTTTAAACTTTAGTTTTTTCATAATAATGTAATTTTTACAAAGGTATATCTTATTAACTTATGTTTCCTTTTCTTATTATTTAGAATCTTTATAAATTAGTAATTAACGCTATACTTAGATTTTCCAAATCGACTTTATACCTTATTTTTGCAAGAGTTTTTATACATATGTTCTCGAAACTTGTATGAAAATATCGTACCAAAAATTAGAAGATAATTTAATATCAAATATGAGACAGGTGATTTACCGTTATTTAACCTCTACTAGTCTGTTTTTCGGGTTTTTATTTTTATTGTCGTTTTCAAATTTAGTATTTTCTCAAGAAGGAGATGCGGCTGCTGGAAAGACACTTTACAACGCCAATTGTGCTGCATGCCACAGGCTAGATAAACCAATGACTGGTCCTGCCTTGCGAAATGTTGAAAAACGCCTTTCAGAGGAAGAAGGTCTTGACCGCGAGTGGTTGTACAATTGGATCCGCAATAGTGCCGGGATGATAAAATCTGGCGATCCTTATTCCGTAAGAATTTACAATGAATGGAATCAAGTGGCAATGAATGCGTTTCCACAACTTTCCAATGAAGACATTGATAATATTTTAGCCTATACAGCTCAAGAACCACCAGCGCCTGTTGTGGCTGAGGTACCTGTTGGGGGCGGTGGTGGTGGCGAAACTAGTGGCGTGTCAGAAAAATTAATTCTTGGTGCTTTAGCAGTATTATTCGCATTGCTAGCAATGGCGCTTATTCTGGTTAGACAAACACTTAAAAGATTTGCCGATGCCAAAGGTGTGGTTGTTGAAGAAACTAAAACAACCCCAATATGGAAGGCTTTTATTCAAAATCAATTCTTAGTCTTGGTAACGTCAATAATTTTCTTACTGGCAAGTGGTTACTATGTATACGGTTATTTCATGCAAGTTGGTATTGACCAAGGCTACATGCCAGTTCAGCCAATTCATTATTCGCATAAAATTCACGCGGGAGATAATGCTATTGATTGTAATTATTGCCATTCTTCTGCAAGGGTTAGTAAACATTCTGGTATTCCATCTTTAAACATTTGTATGAATTGTCACAAAGCAATTGGTGAAGTAGCTGAATCTACAGCAACAGCGGAGTACAGTAAAGACTTCTATGACGGTGAAATACAAAAATTATATGCTGCGGTTGGTTGGGACGAAGCTACCCAATCATATACGGGTAAAACACAACCAGTAAAATGGGTGCGTATTCACAACTTACCAGATTTTGCCTATTTCAATCACTCACAACACGTTTCTGTTGCTGGTATTGAATGTCAAACTTGTCATGGTCCAGTTGAAGAAATGGAGATTATGTACCAGCATTCACCCTTAACTATGGGTTGGTGTATCAACTGCCACAGAGAAACCAATGTCAAAGTTGAAGACAATGCTTATTACACAAAAATTCATGAAGAATTGTCTAAAAAATACGGTGTAGAAGAACTTACCGCTGCTCAAATGGGTGGGCTTGAATGTGGTAAGTGTCATTATTAATAAATTAAGAAAGTAATTCAAAAATCATATGTCATCAAACAAGAAATACTGGAAAAGTGTTGAAGAGCTGAACGAAAACAGCTCCATTGTTGAGACGCTAAAACAAAACGAATTTGTAGAGCAGATTCCAACTGATGAATTTTTAGGTGATAAAGAAAACCTTGAATCTTCATCTACAACGCGTCGTGATTTCCTTAAATATGTTGGTTTTAGTACAGCAGCAGCCACGTTGGCAGCTTGTGAGGGTCCGGTTATTAAATCTATTCCGTACGTAGTGCAGCCAGAAGAAATAATTCCAGGCGTGGCTAATCATTATGCCACTGCAATTGCTGATGGATACGATTTTGCCAGTGTTTTGGTCAAGACTCGAGAGGGCAGACCTATCAAAATTGAAAATAATACGCTCTCAGCAACCAATGGCACTGCCAATGCACGAGTGAATGCTTCAGTTTTAGGCTTATATGACAGCTTAAGAGTAAAAGGCCCCAAAAAGGATGGCGCAGCTATTTCTTGGGATGCGTTAAATAAAGCCGTTGTTGAACAATTAGATAATTTACAAGGAAGCGGTCAACAAATTGTTTTCCTAACCCAAACTTATGCAAGTCCATCAACCAACAAATTGGTTGGTGAATTTGCTGAAAAATATCCTAATGCTAAACATATTGTTTACGACTCCATTTCACAATCAGCGGCGTTGGATGCTTATCAGGCAAAATACGGTTCAAGAGGTTTGGCTAATTACGACTTTTTAAAAGCTACAACAATTGTTTCTGTTGGAGCCGATTTCTTAGGCGATTGGCAAGGTGGCGGTTTCGATAGCGGTTATGCCCAAGGGCGCGTTCCTAAAAACGGAAAAATGTCGCGTCATATTCAATTTGAATCCAATATGTCCTTAACAGGTGCCAATGCCGATAAGCGTGTGCCATTAACACCAAGTCAGCAAAAAATAGCTTTAGCGAAATTATACAGCTATGTGGTTGGTTCATCTGTTTCGGCAAGTTTGCCAGAACATATTGATGCTGCTGTGAAAAGCGCAGCTGCCGAATTAAAAAAGGCAGGCAGCGACGCGGTTGTTGTAACAGGTATTGATGATGTAAACGCTCAAACTGTAGTGCTGGAAATAAATAGCTATTTAAACAGTAAAGCATTTGATCCGAAAACCACTATAAAAACCAGACAAGGTAACGACAAGGAAGTTCAAACTTTAATTGCTGATATGAAGGCAGGTAAAGTCGGTGCTTTAATTATGAGCGGCGTAAATCCGTTATATACCTTACCTAATGCTTTAGATTTTTCTGAAGGATTAGCTAAAGTTGAAATGTCAGTGGCGTTTACATTAAAAGAAGATGAAACATCAAGTAATTGTCAGTACATAGCAGCAGCACCGCATTATTTAGAATCTTGGGGCGATGTAGAGCTTAAAAAAGAACATTTCGCATTAATGCAACCAACTATCCGACCATTGTTTGATACCAAGCAATTTCAAGAAGCACTGTTAGCATGGTTAGGAAAAGATGTAACTTATCATGATTATATAAAAGAAAACTGGAACGAGACTATTCTTAACGGCAGTTCGTTTAGCGATGCCTTACACGATGGTGTGTTTGTTTCAGAAAACAATACTGTTGCTTCTCCGAAAGGAACGATTACAAATGAAGCTACAAGCTCAAACGAGAGCGCTCCAATTTCATCTGGTGACGCAGTTAGGGCTTTAGTCGCTTCTGTTAAAAGTTTGGACGGACTTGAATTGTCCTTATACACTAAAATAGGCTTAGGAGATGGTCAACAAGCAAACAACCCTTGGTTACAAGAGTTTCCTGATCCAATAACTAGAACTTCTTGGGATAACTATTTAACTGTGTCAAAATCTGATGCAGAAAGTTTTGGTCTTGTTAATAAAAATGTGGCCAATGGCGGACTTAATGGAAGTTATGTGAATGTAACCGTTAATGGAACTGTCATAGAAAATGTACCAGTTATTATTCAGCCAGGTCAAGCAAAAGGTTCTGTTGGATTGGCTTTTGGTTACGGACGTACGGCTGGTTTAAAAGAAGAAATGAAAACAGGGGTAAATGCTTATCCACTTTATTTTAATTTTAAATCGACCCAAGCAGTATCAATTGAGAAGGTTGCGGGTGAGCACGAATTTGCATGTGTGCAATTGCATAACACCTTGATGGGTCGTGGCGATATTATAAAGGAAACAACCTTAGAAATATTCAACACCAAAGATAAAAACGTATGGAATAAGATGCCAATGGTATCACTAAACCATATTGAAACCCCGGTTACTTCGCCAGATGTGGATTTATGGGATTCTTTTGATCGTTCTATTGGCCACCATTTCAATTTATCAATTGATTTAAATGCATGTACAGGATGTGGCGCTTGCGTAATTGCTTGTCATGCCGAAAACAATGTGCCGGTAGTTGGTAAAACAGAAATGCGTCGCAGTCGTGATATGCATTGGTTGCGTATTGATAGATACTACTCTTCAAATGAAAGCTTAACTGCTGATATTACGGAAAAACTAGATTCAAAAGGTTTAGGTCTTGGCAATTACGTGTTTGGAGATAGACAAGGCGATGGCTCATTATCTACATTCGATAGACTCGAAGTTGCAGCCGATAACCCTGAAGTGGTATTTCAGCCTGTAATGTGTCAGCATTGTAACCATGCACCATGTGAAACAGTTTGCCCGGTAGCCGCTACAGTTCATGGTCGTCAAGGTCAAAACCAAATGGCTTATAATCGTTGTGTAGGTACGCGTTACTGTGCCAATAACTGTCCGTATAAAGTACGACGTTTCAACTGGTTCTTATACAGCCAAAATGATGAGTTTGATTATTTTATGAATGATGATTTAGGCAGAATGGTATTAAATCCTGATGTTACGGTTCGTTCAAGAGGTGTAATGGAAAAATGTTCTTTCTGTATTCAAAAAACACAGAAAACCATTTTAGATGCTAAGCGTGACGGTCGTGAAATAAAAGATGGAGAATTCCAAACAGCGTGTTCTGCAGCTTGTGGAAACGGTGCAATGGTATTTGGAGACATAAATGATAAGGAAAGTGAAATAGCAAAACTTAAATCCGATGATAGAATGTACCATCTCCTAGAATATGTAGGAACCAAACCTAACGTCATCTATCATACCAAAGTTAGAAACACAACAGAAGTATAAATTTAGTTAAAGATTTAATCATTATAAATTATGGCGTCTCATTACGAAGCACCTATTAGAAGACCACTTGTAACCGGCGA
>NZ_DAISXK010000042.1:0-7248 GCF_036825875.1 Paucihalobacter sp.
ACTACCTCAAATTTTGCCAACGGTGCCATTCTTGCCTTGTTGAGTATAAGTGTCGTTTCGGTTGCGTTATAATTATCGGCCATTTCTATGACTTTCATAAATTGTTGTTCGGTCTCCATAGCGGGACAGGCCATTAAGGTAGTTGCCATTTTCAAAAATTGAATTCTATTACCGTCTTGCAACTCGTAACTGCCATTAAAGGAATTACAGCCTCCATTGCCGTGAGCGCGACTGTCTTCTGTTTTTAAAATTAAAAAGGCTTCTCGTTGTCCTTCTTTAGTTTCTACTGGACTACCGTTTAGCTCCACTAATTTCCAATATTTTTCAACAATATCAATACTGTCTTTTTTTAGGATGTAGGTGTCTGCTAAGTCACCAGTAATTCGCTGGCCTTCTTGGTCTAACATAAACAACTGGTTTTCGCCTACTTTAAACTGCAGCCTAGTATTATCGTTACTTGTTAAGGTTATATCAGATCCCGACTCGTTCCATTTAAAGGAACCAGCGCTTTCATATATACTATCGCTCTTTCCTAAGTATTTTGTTTTGTGGATATAGCTGAGGTCTCGGTTTAAAATAAGAACAGTTTCGATACCTTCACAATCTGCACATGGAATGGTACCTTGATAAACGCCATCCCAGTCTAAAGCATTTTGACTGGTATCACCTGTTACCGGTATGTTCATTTCAGTAGATTCTGTTTCGGAATCTTGAGTCGTTTGCTTTTTATCGCTGTTACAGGAGTAGGTGCTTAATAATGCAATTATTATAAATGCGGAAAGGTTTTTAGATGTCATTGTGCGGCTATTTAAAATGATAGCTTAAATTTAATGAAATTGCCAAACTATTCAAAATAAAAAAGTTGCCTTTCTAATTATGCATAAAAAATTGAAAAAGATTAACTGATAAATACCTTAGCTAATTTTTAACCCATTGGCAACGCCTTTGTCATCTGGATTCACAAAAACCAGTTTTCCTTGAGCATCTTCGGTCATTAAAATCATGCCTTGGCTTTCAACACCGCGCAACGCTCTTGGTGAGAGATTGACTAAAACTGTCACACGTTTTCCAATAATTTCTTCAGGTGTGAAACTTTCTGCAATTCCAGAAACGATGGTACGCACATCAATACCGGTATCTACTTTTAACACCAATAATTTATTCGCTTTATGCATTTTTTCGGCTTCTATTATGGTGCCCACACGCATGTCTAGTTTTGCAAAATCTTCAAATGTTATGGTTTCTTTTTGAGGTTCTACAGTTGAGGTTTCTGTCATTTTTTCTGCTTCGTTTGCTTTTTTACTGGCTAAAAGTTTATCTATTTGTTGTTCGATGGCTTCGTCTTCAATTTTGGAAAACAATAATTCTGCTTGACCAATTAGGTGACCCGAGGCTAATAATACGTCTTTTGTTGCAACAGCGTTCCATTGGTTTTCAGTGCTTCTAAATTTTCCTGATGTTTGCGAGGAATCAGTCGAATCAATTACTAATATGCCTTTGAGTTTAGCGGCGGTAAATGGCAAAAAAGGTTCACATAACACAGCGAGTGCAGCTGCAATTTGAAGTGCTACAAACATAATCGTTTTGGTGCGTGCTTCATCTGTTTTGACTAGTTTCCAAGGCTCTTCGTCGGCTAAATATTTGTTGCCTAAACGCGCTAAATTCATCAGTTCTTGGCTACCTTCTCTAAAACGGTAACGTTCAATAGAACTGGATATCACAGCTGGATAAGCTTTGACCGCTGCGATGGTTTCTTTGTCCAAGTCTGAATATTCGGAAGGTGCTGGCACCAAACCTTCATAAAATTTATGGGTTAAAACCACAACACGGTTTATAAAGTTTCCAAATATGGCGACGAGTTCACTGTTATTTCTGGCTTGAAAATCCTTCCATGTAAAATCATTATCCTTGGTTTCAGGCGCATTGGCTGTTAAGGCATAACGCAATACATCTTGTTGGTTTGGAAAATCTTCTAAATAATCTGGTAACCAAACGGCCCAGTTTTTAGATGTAGAAAGTTTTTGGCCTTCTAGGTTTAAAAATTCGTTAGCGGGTACGTTATCGGGTAAGATAAACGAACCTTCAGCCTTGAGCATGGCTGGAAAAATAATACAGTGAAACACAATATTATCTTTTCCGATAAAGTGAACCAATTTGGTGTTTTTATCTTTCCAGTACAATCCCCAATCTTTACCCACACGCGCAGCCCATTCTTTGGTAGAAGAGATATAACCAATAGGGGCATCAAACCAAACATAGAGCACCTTGCCTTCGGCGCCTTCAACAGGTACTGGAATTCCCCAATCTAGATCTCTGGTTACGGCACGCGGTCTTAAACCATCGTCAATCCAAGATTTTACTTGCCCGTAAACATTCGATTTCCAATCTTTTTTATGGGTTTTTAAAATCCATTCTTTTAGAAAATCTTCGTATTGCTCTAAAGGCAAAAACCAGTGTTTGGTTTGCTTTAAGCTTGGTGTATTGCCTGTAATGGCCGATTTAGGATTGATTAAATCTGTGGCATTAAGGCTACTGCCGCACTTTTCACATTGATCGCCATAAGCTTCTGGATTGCCGCATTTCGGACAAGTTCCAGTCACAAATCTATCGGCTAAAAATTGATTGGCTTCGGCATCATAAAGCTGCTCGTTGGTTTCTTCTATAAACTTACCTTTATCGTAAAGGGTTTTAAAAAACTGAGAAGCCGTTTCGTGATGAACTTCTGCTGAGGTACGCGAATAATTATCAAATGAAATTCCAAAATCTTCAAAAGACTTTTTGATGATGGCATGGTATTTATCAACAATATCTTGTGGTGTAACGCCTTCCTTCTTCGCTTTGATGGTAATAGGAACACCGTGTTCGTCACTACCACAAATAAACGCAACATCATTATTAGTAAGTCTTAAATAACGGGCGTAAATATCGGCAGGCACGTAAACACCAGCCAAATGCCCGATGTGAATAGGGCCATTGGTATAGGGCAAAGCTGCTGTAATAGTGTAGCGTTCAGGAGTATTCATCGTCGAAATTGTACGTTAATTTTAGGGGACAAAAGTAAACATTTAAAAAACCAATTAGAAAAAAAATGTACTTTTACCATATCATGAAAACCTTTTTGAACGTTTAAATTAAACGCAATAAATTCACCAGCCTAAACTTATCAAAATCTATAACCTTTGAATTTTTATGTGGATGAAAAAATCCTTTTTATATTTCTTAATTTTAACCCAGTTTATGAGTTTTAGTAGTTCAGTTCTGGCTCAAGATAAAATGCAAACTAACCAAATTAAATTGAAACAACCACCATATCTAAAAGCAGGCGATACGGTTGCTATTGTAGCGCCATCGGGCGTTTTAAATAACCGCACCACCGAAGTTGAACGCGCCATTGCACTCTTAAAAAGTTGGAATTTAAATGTAGTGGTTGGTAAACATGTATTTAAAAGCGACAATCATTTTGCCGGAACCGATAGTGAACGTTGCGAAGACTTTCAAAATGCTTTAGACAATCCAAAAATAAAAGCCATTTGGTGCGCCCGTGGTGGTTATGGAACGGTGAGAATTCTAGATAAACTGGATTATTCAAAATTTAAAGAACAACCAAAATGGTTGATTGGTTACAGCGATATAACAGCTTTACATAATCAAGTCCACAATGAGGGATTTGAAACTATCCACGCCATAATGTGCACCAGTTTGACTGATAAGGAAAGCGAACTAGAACAGAGTATCGCAACCATGAAAATAGCCATTTTTGGCGAAGCTTTAAACTATACACTTAAAGGTTCAAAATACAATAAAACAGGAAATGTTACAGCACCTTTAGTCGGTGGTAATTTAACCATGCTGCACACCATGTTAGGTTCTGAAACGAGCATTGACACCTCGGGTAAAATTCTATTTATTGAAGAAATAGGCGAGTATAAATATCATATCGATCGTATGCTTCAGAGTTTAAAACGCGCAGGCTATTTTTCAAATTGTAAAGGCGTAATAGTAGGCGATATGACTAAGATTAGGAAAAACACAACCCCATGGGGCACATCGATAGAGCAACTTATTTTAGATGCTTTGGCCGAATACGATTTCCCCATTGCTTTTAATATGCCGGCCGGCCACGAAAATGACAACCGTGCCATGATTTTAGGCAGAACTGTTGAACTAAAAGTTTCAGAATCCAAAACTGAATTAAGTTTTAAATAATCTGCTTACGTTCACTGAAATAAAATAGGGACGAGCCTAAAAAATACATTAAAACATCTAGCCAATCACCTGTGTATCTTGGGTCGTATTTCGGCATGAGCCATTCAAAAAACCAAGCGTAATAAACAGTTAAAGAAACAATTGCGAACAGTGGGATTTTGACCGAGGCGTCCTTTTTCAAAAATCGGATAAGTGCTAAAATGATGGTTAACACTATAGGCATACATAAAAAATCGTAGAAATAAAAGCTGATCCAGTCGGGAATGTCTATTTTAAATCGTTTCGCTGAATAAATGAGTATTGCCACAAAAAGCAGCAACAGAAAATAAGGATTTTTCAAAGTTTTCATGCCGCTATTATGGTGAACAACCAAGCGATAAAAGTGCCAATTGCCATCACAGCCGCCCAGATAGAGTAAATGATGTAAGCGAAAACCCGAACTAACAGAAATCTATGGTTTTTGTATTTTTCAATCCATTTTAGACTATTTTCTTGGTCCTGTTGTTCGTTGTGAGCGCGTTTTTTCTCCGACTTTTTAAACTCGATTTCTCGACGCTTTTTAAAATTAATTAGCGTATTGCAATTGGTGCAATAATCGACGTTCTCATTGTAAGTGCCACAATTCGGGCATTTTATTCTTCTCACAGCTTTACTTTTTGGCTAGTCTAGTTTCGTTTAAGCAAAGTTACCTAAATAATCTTTTTTAAGTATATTTATTATCAACAAGCGCATAAGGATCTAACATGGCACAACACAATCAACTCGGCAAAATAGGCGAAGACATGGCGGCAGATTATCTGGCGTCACATGGTTATGATATACTTGAGCGCAATTACCGCTTTCAGAAAGCCGAAATAGATATCATCGTTAAAAAAGATAATGTAATAGCTGTGGTTGAAGTGAAAACCCGTTCTACCTTAGATTTCGGAAGCCCTAAAGATTTTTTAAAACCTACCCAAATCCAGCGCCTGGTGAAAGCCATAGACAATTACATCGTTGAAAATGATTTTGAAGAAGAAGTGCGATTCGATATTATCTCCATCCTGAAGGAGAACAAAAAATATGTAATTGAGCATATTGAAGATGCGTATTATTTTTTTTAATTCCCACGAAAGTGGGAATCTATATTCATAAAAGGAATAGAATCAACGCCGAGATTCCTGCTTTTACAGTGATATTATTTATAAAAATTCATTTGATCAATGTATTGCCAAACAGCATCTGAAAGCATAGGCCTTACATTCTTCCCTTTTTTAATATGCTGTCTTATAAATGTGGAGGATAATTCAATGATAGGCGCTTTAACGTGGTGAATATTGGGATGGTCATCAAATTGTGTTTCTACTTTGCCTGCCGATAATCTTGGGTAACAGTATATCTGGTGGTTCTCTAGAATTAATTCATAATTTTTCCACTTGTGAAAACTTTTCAAATTGTCTTCACCCATAATTAAAGAAAATTGATGTTTGGGGTGTTTTTCCTTGATATACGTCAGTGTATTGATGGTGTAATTAGGTTGCAATAAATTAAATTCTATATCGCAGGGTTTTAAATTGTTGTAGCTTTTCGTGGCCAGATAAACCATTTCCAAACGTTGGTAATTGTCTAATATGGTTTGCTTTACCTTAAATGGACTTTTGGGTGTCACAACAAGCCAAATCTCGTCTAGTTTGCTGTTTTCGACGAGATGATTAGCAATAATTAAATGCCCAATGTGAATGGGATTAAAAGTGCCAAAAAACAATCCAATCTTCATCGTTTTAGTCCTTTATATAATTTGAAACCAACTTATAGGCTTCTTCCAAAGCGTGTTCTAAAGTATCGTTTACAATAATATGGTCAAAAAGTGGCGCTGTTGCCAACTCTGCCGAAGCTTTCGCTATGCGCATGTTTATTTTATCGGCGCTCTCTGTTTTGCGTTTTTTAAGTCGGATTTTAAGCTCGTCTATACTTGGTGGTTTTACAAAAATAGCCAAAGTTTCCTCTGGAAATTTTCGTTTAATCCGCAAACCACCTGATACATCGATGTCGAAAATCACGTGTTTGCCATGTGCCCAAATGCGTTCTACTTCGGTTTTTAAAGTCCCGTAAAAGTTGTCGCGGTATACTTCTTCCCATTCTAAAAATTCGTCGTTTTTAATTTTCTTTTTAAAGGCGTCAAAACTCAAAAAATAATAATCTTTTCCGTCTTGTTCATTGCCGCGTTTTTCTCTAGAGGTTGCTGAAATAGAGAATTCTAAATTTAATTCGCTTTGCGCCAATAAATGTCTTACGATGGTTGTTTTTCCTGAGCCAGACGGTGCCGAAAATACTATAAGTTTACCTTTTTTCATTATAACTGATAATCTTCAAATGCAGATATTTGGAATTTGCTTTTTGGAATTTGATTTTACAACACATTCAGCAGTTGTTCCTTAATTTTCTCCAATTCATCTTTCATTTGCACCACCAACTTTTGCATAGGCGCGTGGTTAGATTTAGAGCCAATAGTATTGATTTCTCTGCCAATTTCTTGGGCAATAAAGCCTAATTTTTTACCGTTGGAATCGTCCGAAACTAAGGCTTTTAGAAAATAATCAAGGTGATTTTCTAAACGCACTTTTTCTTCGGTGATGTCATACTTTTCGATATAGTAAACCAATTCTTGCTCAAAACGGTTTTCGTCAACTTTTTCTTTAAGTTCCGAAACGGCCTTGTCTAATCGTTCGCGAACACCAGATATTCTATCCGGATCCATCGCAATCACTTGTTCTAAAAGATCAGCGATGTTTTTTATACGGGTTTCAAATTCTTGGTAGAGCGTTTGACCTTCATCGCTTCGGTACTCTAAAATATGTTGAATAGCGTCTTCAATACCAGCTTCTATGGTTTGCCATTCATTATCGTCTATATCTTCACGTTCGGTGGTCACTACATCGGGTAACCTCATGGCGATGCTCAACAATTCGGCATCGTGACCCGTTACTACATCGTTCAGTTGTTTGATGTAGGCTTTAACCACGGTTTGGTTGATGCGTGTGGCAGTTTCTTCACCAGTTAATT
>NZ_DAISXK010000042.1:7258-22627 GCF_036825875.1 Paucihalobacter sp.
GAGAAATCGATTTTGCCCCGAATCAATTCGTTAGCGATGCGCTTTCTTATATGCAGTTCTTTTTCACGATATAGCGAAGGCATTCTCGTATTGAGATCGAGACTTTTACTGTTAAGCGATTTTATTTCTATCGAAATTTTTTTGTTGGGAAGTTGTAATACGGTTTTACCAAAACCTGTCATAGATTGAATCATTGATAATGATTTTAATTTGAGTTGCAAAGGTAATTAAATCAAATGAAGGGGGCTGCGATTTTTTTGAAGCAGTTTTGTTATGCATGCATAGCAATACTTTGTACCTTTGCAGTCCTTAATAAAATGTGAGATGTATAAAAAACAATTTGAAATTAGATGGAGTGATGTGGACGCCAATGCGCACTTAGCCAATTCGGCGTATACCAATTTTATGAGCCATGCGCGTATGTCTTTCTTTGACGATCATGGTTTTTCAATGACCGAAATAACAGAACAAAACCTCGGTCCTGTGGTATTTTACGAACATATGTATTATTTTAAGGAATCGTTTTTAGGAACGCCTATAACCGTGACTATCGAAGTGGATGGCTTAAGTGAAGACGGCATGTTCTTTCAATTCAGTCATAATTTTTACAACGATAAAGGTATTCATTTGGCACACTGCGAAATGCTTGGTGCTTGGATAGATTTAAAAGAAAGAAGACTCACTGCGCTACCCGCCGCTTTACTCGATAAAGCACATCAATTTCCGAAGTCCGAGATCTATAAAACCCTCACCAAAGATGACACTAGGAAATACGGAAAAAAACCTCAAAATTTAAGCCTGTAATTTTGGTTTTTTAGTTACCAAATAAACGCCCGAAAAAATAAGAACGGCAGCAGTTATTTTAACTATACCTATGGTATCAACACCCATAGCTACTGCAAAAATGGCGGCAATTACGGGTTGTAAGTAAATAAATATCCCAACTGTAGAGGCTCTTAAAGTTCTTAGCGCTAGCGGATTAAGTAAATAGGTTCCGAAGGTAGCACCCACAACTACAAATATAAGTGAACCTGTTGCATAAGTATCGAAGGAGTTCCAATCAATGACTTCTATTTGAAAATAGCTAAAGGGCAACACCAAAAAGGTTCCGAATAAAAACAACCATTTTATAAAGGTAAAGGGGTGGTATTTTACCGTTAGTCTTTTTATCATGATGATGTAAATACTGTACGACACCACGTTAATCATGATAAGCATATTACCGAAAAACACATTGTCACCAGCTCTCAGTGATTTGCCGTAAATACTCAATACCAAGGCGCCAGCAAAGGCCAATATCACACCAATTATTTTTAATCGTGTCACTTTTTCTTTTAAATAATAGCTAGACAATAAAAGAATGACGATTGGCGTAATGGACACGATTGCCGCGGCATGAATAGGCGTGGTAAGTTCCAAACCTTTTAAAAAAAAGAGCATATTGATAACCACTCCAAAAATAGCGGCATAAAAAAACTTAAGATAATCCTTGATATCAATTTTTTCTTTAGGAAAGAATTCACCAACAATCCAAAATAATAGGGTAGCACCAGACACTCTAAAAAATACAAGTGCCGACGATTGCATAAAACCGTCATTGATAAGCGATTTTGCAAAGGTGAAGTTTAAACCATAAAGCAGTTGCACCGCAAATAAGGCTAAAAGCGCAAATGTTCTGCTAGTCATTCATTTTCTTTTTGGCTGCAGCTACAACTTTGCTGCTATTACCAATAAAAATGTTTTGGTCTAAAACAATGACTGGTCTTTTTAAAAAGGTATAATGTTCTAACAGATAATGCTTAAAATCGGCCTCTTTTAAATCGGCATTTTTAAGGCCCATTTCTGTATACAATTTAGCGCGTTTGCTAAATAAAGCTTCGTAACTGCCTGCCAGGCGTTCGAGTGATTCCAACTGATTTACAGTAATAGGGTGTTCTTTAATATCTTGAAGTTTAATATTGGATGTAGGATTGAGTTCTTTTAAAATCCTCATGCAGGTATTGCAAGTTTTAAGATAAAATATATGGTTCATTAAATCAAGATTTCACAGTTTTTCGCGATGGCAAAATTAAGAAAATCAAAAGGAAAACTTGACTTATTGATATTTTAAATAAGGTTCTAATTCCTTAAACGGAATTAAAAATTCGGTATAACCTTGAGCATAGGAAGCTACTTCGTATTTGTTGTAAAGCATGATCATTCCGCGTTCATTAAGTCCCATGTTTTCTGGAAGTTTAAAGTTTTCTCCAAAAAAATAATCTTTTATATTTTCGTCCTTTTTCATCACTTCACTTTCAAAATAGCTTTGAGCCAGTTTCATAAAATCTGAATTAATATTCAAAACTTCCTCAGGTGTGAGCAATTCGCCGTTGGCATTATTAAAGTTGAAAAGCTTGATGTAATCATTGCCGTGCGCGCCACCTGTGTATAAATAACTACTAATAGATATGGTTGTGATAAGCGGTGACGTATACAACACCTCACCTTCAATACTCGCTTCCCATGCGGCTGCGCTCTCTGGGAAATCGCGCTTAAACAAGGTGTATTCTTGATCAAACTTTGATACAGCGGCAGAAACATCAACATCTGCAACACTGCCTTCTTCAAAGTTCAATGAATTTACAATATAACTAGAAATGGTATTATTGATAGTTATGGCAGCTTCAGAGTTACCTTCAGCAACGGGATATTCAATTTCAACTTGCGAAACTTCACTCAGTGCTACGACGTTAGTTTCGAATTTTAAACTGGATTCTTCTTTACAAGTGTAAAAGCACGCAACGGTTATGAGTATTAAAACGAGTTTTTTCAAAGGTTTGTCAGGTTTGTTAAAGATTCATTAAAGATATTACATACATTTGAATTCAACGAATATCCATGTACATTTGTTGTTGCATTCTTGAGCTATTTTAATAATCTTCGATAAGATTTATAACTCAAATCATTTTATACAAATTCCAATAATTTTTTTAAATGAAATTTAATACAAAAACAATTCACGGCGGACAACACCACGACCCAGCATACGGCGCAGTAATGCAGCCAATTTATCAAACTACAACATATGCACAATCTACACCTGGCGGACACAAAGGATACGAATATTCAAGAACACACAACCCAACTCGTAACGCCCTAGAAAACGCTTTTGCCAGTATAGAAAACGGCAAACACGGCTTGGCATTTGGTTCTGGACTTGCTGCGATAGATGCTGTTTTAAAATTATTACAGCCAGGTGATGAGGTGGTTTCTACCAATGATTTATATGGCGGTACTTACAGGTTATTTACAAAAATATATGAAAATTTTGGTATCAAGTTCCATTTTATAGGAATGGACAATGCTGACAAAATAAACGACTATATCACGCCAAACACTAAATTAATTTGGGTTGAAACACCTACCAACCCTATGATGAATGTAATTGATATCAAATCAATTTCGGCCATTGCTAAAGCCAATAACTTATTGTTAGCGGTAGATAATACTTTTGCTACGCCGTATTTACAGCAACCCTTAGAATTGGGTGCGGATATCGTGATGCATTCAGTTACTAAGTATTTAAGTGGCCATAGCGATGTGGTTATGGGAGCCTTAGTGGTAAAAGATGATGCCTTGGCCGAAAAGCTTTATTTTATTCAAAATGCTAGTGGTGCAATATGTGGTCCGCAAGATAGTTTTTTGGTGCTTAGAGGTTTAAAAACATTACATGTGCGTATGCAACGCCATTGCGAGAATGGGAAAGCCATTGCTGAGTATTTAAACAACCACCCAAAAATTGAAAAGGTGTACTGGCCAGGTTTAAAAGACCATCCCAATCATGAGGTTGCCAAAGCGCAAATGAATGATTTTGGCGGCATGGTATCGTTCGTAACCAAAGGAAATAATTTTAAAGAGGCTATAAAAATAGTTGAAAACTTAAAATTATTCACCTTAGCCGAATCTTTAGGTGGTGTAGAGTCGCTTGCCGGACATCCCGCAAGTATGACCCATGCCAGTATACCAAAAGAAGAACGCGAAAAAACAGGCGTTGTAGATTCTTTAATTAGATTAAGTGTTGGTATTGAAGATATTGATGACTTGATATCAGATTTACAACAAGCCATTGGATAATAAAAATCGACCTTAGCAATAAGGTCTTTTTTTTAATCTAAATAATATATATAACCGAAGTTAAGCCATACCAACCAATCATTCGCACGGTTGGAGTCTAACTGGTGGTTAAGTCCGTCAATCCAGTTATTGCCAAAATACTGCCATCTTAAATCCAACATTAAATCCGATAGAATGGTGAGTTTATAGCGCACACCAACACTGCCAACTACCGACCAAACGGTGCCGCTTTCATCACTAATAGATCCTGGCTCCCAAAAAGAATAAAAGTTGTTGGGGTTGTTGATGTTGCCATCTCCAAAGGTAGTAGCGGCTGATGGATTGTAGGAAGTAAAATGCGTTCCTAAACTTATAAATGGGGCAAAAGAATTGACTCTTGAAGAAAATTGTCTAATACTCAAAGGGAAATATTCTAACTGCATACCAACGTCAAAATTATTGGCTTCACCAGAATGCGCTCTCAATCGGTCGGCATTCACACTGGTTCTAGATTCATCTACCCACTTACCAAAATGTTCTAGTTTGGTTTTATTCCACGAAATTTCACTTCGCAGTTTAAAGTGATCGTTAAAATAAGTATCAGCAGAATAACAATTACAATCTGCCCTATATGAAAAGTTTATATAGTGAATAATGCCTATACCAATACCTGTATTGCCGGCGTTAGTTTCTAAGTCATTTCTCACCCCAAAATCCGATTGAAACGCAACAGGCCCAACAATAACACCAACCTCATGAGAGAATCCGAATTGGGAATTTACTGACTCAGCACTCAGCAAAATAGCAACAAACAGGAATAACCTATTCAATTTTAATGTCATAAGGTTCATTTAATTGAGGCAATCATGGTAACAAATATATGAAAACTCGCTAAATCAAAAAATATTATAAGTTAAATACAGATTAATTAAATTTCTGCACTTTTATTATTAAATTTCTAGTATGACAAAGATTTATTGAGAATATAAAAAAATATAATGCTTAAATTTAAAGATAACCTATCTTTGTGCCGTTAAATTTATAATCATTAAATTTCATGGAAGATCAAATAAAATCCTTTTTAGATATCGTAGCCAAAAGAAACAGCAACGAATCTGAATTCCTACAAGCAGTTGAAGAGGTTGCCGAAACCGTTATGCCGTTCATTGAAAGAAACGAAAAATATCAAAACAAGAAACTACTTTTAAGAATGGTAGAACCCGAGCGCGTTATAACCTTCAGAGTTTGTTGGTTAGACGATCAGGGCGAGATACAGGTCAATAGAGGCTATCGTATTCAAATGAATTCAGCCATTGGTCCATATAAAGGCGGTATCCGTTTTCATCCAACAGTAACCCTTAGTGTGCTTAAGTTTTTAGCCTTTGAACAGGTATTTAAAAACAGTTTAACTACTTTGCCTATGGGTGGTGGAAAAGGCGGTTCTGATTTTGATCCAAAAGGAAAATCTGATAACGAAATCATGAAATTCTGTCAAGCATTTATGTCAGAATTATTCCGACACATAGGAAGTGACCTCGATGTGCCAGCTGGAGATATTGGTGTTGGCGCTAGAGAAGTAGGTTATATGTTTGGGATGTACAAAAAATTACGCAACGAATTTACAGGGGTTTTCACAGGTAAAGGATTGTCTTTCGGCGGTTCACTTATTAGACCCGAAGCTACAGGTTACGGCAATGTATATTTTGTTCAAAGTATGTTAAAAACCAGAAATGAAAGTTTAAAAGGCAAAACAGTCCTTATTTCAGGTTCTGGAAACGTTGCACAGTATTCGGCTGAAAAAGCTATTGAGTTGGGTGCAAAAGTGATCACCATGTCCGATTCTTCTGGATATATTGTAGATTACGACGGAATCGATACCGATAAATTAGCGTTTATTATGAACCTTAAAAACGTAAAACGCGGCAGAATTAGCGAATATGTTGAAACCTATAGCAATGCTAAATTTGTTGAAGGCAAAACCCCATGGCACGAGAAATGTGATATCGCATTACCTTGCGCTACGCAAAACGAATTGCTAGGTGATGATGCCAAAGCATTGTTGGCAAACGGCTGTATATGTGTGAGTGAAGGTGCCAATATGCCATCTACCAAAGAAGCTATTGATGCTTTTCATGCAGCTAAAATCTTATTCGCACCAGGTAAAGCTTCAAATGCTGGTGGTGTAGCAACTTCTGGTTTAGAAATGACTCAAAATTCAATGCGTTACAATTGGACACGCGAAGAAGTAGATGCCAAGCTTAAAGATATCATGATAAGTATTCACGAATCTTGTATTAAATATGGAACTGATAACGATGGCTATGTAGACTACGTAAAAGGTGCCAATATCGCTGGATTTGTAAAAGTGGCTGATGCTATGCTTGCACAAGGCGTGGTATAACATAATTTTTAAATAAATAAGGCCCTTGCTAATCTGTCAAGGGCTTTTTTATGCAATAACATATCATATTATCTTATAATTTCGTTAGATATAAATATCTTTGACTCTTAAAATTTGAAATGAGAAATACAGTAGTTTCTACATTGTTGTGTTTTATTACCTTAGTTACTGTAGCACAAGACTTCTCCGTGTTGTGGGAGTCGCATTTTTCATATAATAGCATTGTTGATATTACCGCTAGCGATACCAAAGTGTATGCGGCCTCCGAAAATGTGTTGTTTTCTTATGACTTATTAAGTAATGAAATTGAAACACTTACCACTGTTGAAGGGCTTTCCGGAGGATTTATTTCAGAAATTGAATTCAGTACCGAGTTTCAATTATTGCTTATAGGCTATACCAACGGATTAATAGAAATTTATTCAGAAGTAGAAAACACAGTGCTTCCTGTAGTAGATATTCTTGAAAAAGAAACAATTAATCCAAGTTTTAAACGGATTAATCATTTTAATGAACACCAAGGGCTTGTTTATATTGCAACCGGTTTCGGGATTGTAGTCTATAATTTAGAACGCTTAGAATTTGGTGATACTTACCTGATTGGTATGGGAGGCAGTCAGATTCCTGTTTTGCAAACCGCCGTTTTCAACGATGCCATTTACGCCGCTTGTCAAAATAATAATGCTATTAAGATTGGTCAGCTTTCTAATCCTAACCTTATTGATTTTCAACAGTGGCAAACCATTTCAACGGGTAATTTTTTGACCATGACCACCTTTGAAAATAAGTTATTCACCGTTAGAAGTAACAATGCCCTCTATGAGGTAGTCGGCAATAATATTCAGTTGTTAACTAATTTTCCCGCGGTACCCTTAGACAACGGTGTAAGCGATAGTAATTTAATTTTCACCACTTCAACGAATGTTTTTTTATTAAACGAAAATGGTACACAAACACTAAACATCGGTATCATACCAGATTATAACACTACCTATTCTAGTGCAATATTCCCTGATGGAAGCTTATTTATAGGTACCTCTTCCTTTGGTGTTCTGCGGGTAGACGCCTCTAGTGGAGAACTGATACAGCAGATTCTTCCTAATGGACCATTGAGAAATGATCCATTCAAAATTAATGCCTTAAACGGTCAGATCTGGGTTACTTATGGAGACCATACCGCCTTTTATAATCCTTCCCCAATTAAATCTTTAGGATTAAGCTATAGAGTGGACGATACCTGGACAAGCATTCCGTTCGCAAACCTTCTTAATGCCAGAAATCTAACCTTTAGTGCTGTTAATCCATTTAATCCACAGCAGGTATTTATTAGTTCGTTTCAAGATGGAATTTTAGAGCTAAATAATTTTGAACCTGAAATTTTATTAAATCAAACCAACAGTGGCCTTGAATCAATAGTATTAGCAAATGCTCCAAATTTTGTGAGTATACGAGTCAACGGATTAGATTTTGATAGAACGGGGAAGTTGTGGTCAATAACGAGCTTAATTGAAAGACCATTAAAGTCTTATGATCCTGCCACAGGAAATTGGGAAAGTTATAGTTTTTCTGAGTTAATTGATAATCCTATAACTGGTGAAAATGGATTTGGGGATTTAGTGGTTGACAATAATGGTACCAAATGGATTGGTTCAAGAAGAAATGGATTAATCGCTTACAATGAAACCGTAACTGGCACGCGTATTTTAAAGATTGATGCACAATCTCAAAACATGCCAGCAACTGGTGTTGAAGCACTAGCAATTGACAATCGCAATCAACTTTGGATTGGTACCGTGGCTGGATTAAGAGTGCTGTTCAATACGGCCAATGTTTTTAACACCCCTAATCCTTCAGTCAACAGCATTATTATTGACGAAGCTGGAATACCGCGAGAATTGTTATTAGACGAGTTAATTAATGATATTAGAGTAGATGGCTCAAATAATAAATGGGTAGCCACGCTGTCTTCTGGAGTGTTTTATTTTTCCCAAGATGGAAGTCAGACCATCTACCATTTTACAACAAATAATTCTCCCTTACCGTCTAATGAGGTAAACCACATTGCAATAGACGAAATTAATGGAAAAGTTTATTTTGCCACCAGTCGAGGCGTAGTGGCCTTTACCTCGGGAAGCTCAGCTCCCGAAGAAGAATTAACCAATGCCTTCGTCTATCCAAATCCGGTGCGACCTGAATACGATATTCTTGGTGCCAGCGATTTAAACGATATTAATAAAGGCGTTAAAATAAAAGGCCTAACACAAAACGTGAATATCAAAATAACCGATGTTGAAGGTAATTTGGTGGCCGAAGCGCAATCGAGAATCAACCTGCGCAATTCAGCAGCACGCTATAATTTGGGCATAGATGGCGGTATTGCGATATGGAATGGCCGAAACTTAAATAATAATATTGTAGCTTCAGGTGTGTATCTCATTCTTATTTCAGATTTGGATACGCAAGAGTCTAAGGTTTTAAAAGTGCTTATTATCAGAGGAAAATAACCGTGCTATGTTATCTGAAACGAAGGCCATTGTTTTATCAAAATTAAAATTTAACGACAACGATCTTATCATTAAATGCTTTACCGAGCAGCGTGGTGTGGTTAGCTACCTGGTAAAAGGCGCCTTTAAAAGCAACAAGAAGAATCCGGTGATTGGCTACTATCAAGTTTTGTCGCAATTGATTTTAATTGATGACTTTAAACCCAACAGAAACCTACAGTACATAAAGGAAGTTAAATCGCTTTGTATTTATCAGACTTTAAATTCAGATATTTATAAAAGTACGCTGGCGTTATTTTTATCGGAAGTGTTAGCGGCCTGTTTAAAAGAAGAGTCAAAAAACGAAGAATTATTCAGTTACCTCAGCAACAGTTTTCAATTTATCGACCACGAAGACGATATTGCCAACTTCCACTTAATGTTTTTACTCAGGTTGTCGCAATACTTGGGTTTTTACCCAGAATCAAAAATAGAAAGCTTTGATTATTTCGATTTAGAAAGTGGCTTATTTACCCACAGCAATACTGGTATTTATGCCATTACAGGTGAAAACGTAACCCTGCTAAAACAATTTTTAGAAACGAAATTTGAAGCCTTCCACAGCATCAAATTATCGGCTGCCAAACGCCAGTCTTTTTTAAATACGCTATTGGTTTATTACGATTTACAACTTGGAAGCTTTAAAAAGCCAAAATCTTTAGAAGTGCTGCACCAAGTATTTCATTAAAAAAGCCTTTGAAGACAAATATTCAAAGGCTTTTTTGATATTTTATTATGTAATGATTACTAGCGCTTAATGGCTTTCTTGTTGATAGTTTGTCCGTTAGACAAGGTTACTTTGGCCACATAAGTTGCACTGCTCAATTGCGATAAGTTATAAGTTTCTAGGTTGCTAGCACCTTTTAATCGGTAAATGGTTCTGCCTTGTAAATCGATGATTTCAATAGTTTTAATTTGATGGTTTTCTGCAACGCTAAACTGTACATCGCCGTTAGAAAGTTCTATTATAGAAAGTGATTGTGGCGACAATAAAGCCCCACCAACACTCAAGCTTTCGCGGTTAAAGACCACCTCAAATCGTTCCTTAAAATCACCAACTTCGGAAGTAAAAGTGTAATCACTTTCCGATAAATTATGGAGGCCATTTAACAGATTATCTTTTAAATAGACAGTTTCGCTAGTCATAAAATCCCCTTGCAGCTGCGCAATAGAAATGCGGTATAAGGTCGCCACCTCAATAGAAGTCGAAAACCCTAAAGCAATTACTTCATCAGCATTTAAACTCATTGGGTTTTTACCTTGAATGGCGAAGGGTTTGTCACTATCTTTTATAATGGAGTACAAACTGGCGTAAGTACCAGTGGAAAGATTTCGTGGGGCGTCGTAATACATACCATCGTCGTTGTTGGTAGCGCCTGGCACATAGGCCACTAATATTTGATTAAACACGCCATTGTCTGAGGTCAGGTTAAGCCAGAGTTTGTCTAGAACAACTACATTGTTACTTCTGTAAAAATTATTATTACTACTACCATCGGCCAACCTGATACTATTATTAAAAGTAACGGTACCATTGCCTGTTGCATTTACAAAAAACCCTTGACCAGATGGAATAAAGTTATTTGGCGGAAGTCCGACAGCACCGCCAGCCACATTACCGGAGCCCACATTAATGATGGCATAATCATTTCTATTAAAGTTGAGAACTTGGTTGCCAGGATTCATAGCTAATGGAGGCAAGGATTGCGACCACAGGTAAGCTGAACCTTCAATGGCGCCAGCATTTTGATTATGAAATTCCTCAAAGTCAATAGCCGAAGGATACGGATTACCAATGAAATTCCAATTGTTACTCGCAATTGGATTAGCCGGATTTCTGTATACGGGCACATTTATAATACCATTGTTAAAAGAGCCATTAAAATTATTCTGATCTATTCTAGGGAATGGCCCTACATTAAAAGAAGTTACGGCATAGCCTAAACCAGGCGTTAATAATCCCGTGGCAATTTGCCAGTCGTTGCCAATATCATCAATATCATTGCCATCGATATCCACAAAATTTTGTGCCTCAAAATAAAATCTGCGATTGGCGGGCGATAATCCAAAGGCATTTTCTGCCGTTTCATTAACTACTGGCGAAGACCAATAGGTATAGTCATACCAATTTTGCTTAGGAGCTGTATCTTTATTAACTGATGAATTGCCACCATTTAATACAAACGTTCCCGCATCATTTCTTTGAACAAAGGCACCGCGAGTCTGAACAATTATATTACCATCTGTATTCACTGAGGCATCATTAATTACCTCGACAAAATAACCATCTCTAATATCCAAAATAGCATTTACAACCAAGTTGCACGCTGTAAAACTCGGTGTTGGTGCAGCTGTAGTATAATTTGCATTTAAAATCGCCACCGTTCCTGCATTTGGCGCGCCATTGCTCCAGGCAGTGCCATTCCAAGTTGTTTGCTCAATCTCTATTCTAACGGCATCACTAGCTTGAGAGCACGTTGCTGTATTTTCGCGTACTTCACAATAGTACTGATAGTTGTTAAGGCTAAAAGTATTGCTGATGTTTAATTCGTTTGTATCAACACCCGAATAAACGGCATCGTTGGTTAAGGCGGTCCAGTTGGTATCACCTGGTGCCACGGCATACCATTGGTAATTTAAGGCATTGCCGCCTACAAAACCTTCAGTAGCGGTAACAGATATAGTAGCCTCTAAACAGTTGGATGCAGTATACAATGGAACTGAGACGCTTGGCGACATACCACCACCAGAGGAGAATGAGAAGCTTCCAATACTAGAATAGTCAGTGTCTGAGCAATCATTCCAATTTACAACGCTCCAATCGGCAAGGTTAAAATTGGTATTTGGCAAAGATGCAGCAGTTTCAAGTCTTTCAAAAATCGCACCTCTTGTGCCAATTCCTAATGGGCTTGACCAATCATTATTTTGGTAAAAACCCCAAGAGTCAACATGAGTTGCGCCGTTGTATAAACGAATATGGTCATCATTTCCTGTTCCAAAATTAATACCACCAATACCGCTTGTTTGATTAGCAAATGATCCATCAGATCCTGCAATACCGGAACAGATGGTTGTCGCGCCTACGCCAATAACATAAACATCACCAACGTTTAATACAATAGTGTTAAGATTAACGTTTCCACCATTTTGAGTAGCACTTCCGTTATTAAAAAATTGAATGGAATAACCACTCAAATTGATTGGTGAGGTGGTGCCATTAAATAATTCTATGTAGGTGAAAGAATTAATAGTTGCATCGGTAACGGCACTTATAAACAAATCGGTGGGAGTTGCAGCAGCTGAGCCTTCACAACTGCTAGTGATATTAGTAATTACCGTAAAATCGGAAGTGATTAGGTTACACGAATTTTCCGTAACCGTTATTGCACCTGTAGTCGCGCCAGCGGGAACTTCTGCTAATAACGTATTTGCATCAACAAAGCTAACGGATGCAGGAATCCCATTAAATGCAACTGCCGTAGAAGCTGAAAAACCGCTGCCATTTATTCTAACTTCAGTATCAACCGGGCCGTCAACAGGTTCAAAGTTGGTAATACTGTGAACAGGAACACAAGCTGAAGTGACGGTTCCGTTAAATGTAAAGTCATTGATACTAAATGTAGTAGTAGAAGCAGCCGACGTACCCCATGCGTAAAATCTAAACGTAATAGGGCCATTGATATTTTGAAAACTACTTAAATCTATGGTTGCTCCGTCAAACAATGGGGTGCCAAGGTTGGAATTAAACCCATCAATGCTGCTTCTAAAAGCGAAATTTGAGATTGAAGCATTACTTCTTTGTGAAGTATAAACAAAACTCACAAAATCTATTTCGAAGCCAGCATTTGGTGTGATGGTGAATTCAAAATAAGCAGTCAAATCTATTGTTGCGGTATTCCAACCGTTTGCATTATATCGGTTGTTGGCGTTGGTACCATTGATGCCCGCGCCTCGACCTATTCCACTCACAGTAATATTTGGATCTACAACCTGACCCGTAGTATAGGGGTTGGCGGTATTTGGGTTTGTACCCAATATTGGATTTTCAAAAATGGACTGCCCAAACCCTAAAACACCAACAAAAAGTAGTAAACAAAAAAGTAATTTTAATTTCATAAAAACATGCTATTAATTCCACTCCAAAGAGAAGTGCAAATTTAGATAAATTGGCTAGCTGTTTCTTAAGGGTTTTATTAACAAAATGTTATTATTTTTGCACATGCATCCATCAAAAACCTATACCATCGATGAAGCGCAAAAGGCCTTGGAGCATTATTGCGCTTACCAAGAACGTTGCCACCAAGAAGTCCGAAAAAAATTGCAAAACATGGGGATGATACCCATAGCCGTCGATACCATCATCAACCACCTTATTGAAGATAACTATTTAAACGAAACCCGTTTTGCCCTGGCCTTTGCCCGTGGGAAGTTCCGCATCAAACAATGGGGCAAACAACGCATCACGCGCGAATTGAAAATGCGGGATATTTCAACTTATAATATCAAAGCCGCCCTACAACAATTTTCTGATGCCGACTATCAAAAAACCCTCTACACCCTGGCCGAAAAACGCTGTGCCGCCATTAAAGAAACCAATCCTTTTAAAAAGAAAAAGAAACTAGCAGATTATTTATTGTACCGCGGCTGGGAATCGCATTTGGTGTACGAAGTAGTGGGTGATTTGGTGGATAAGTAGGACTTTAATTTTGTTTTTTAAGATGTTGATTTTCTACTGTAATGAAAATTCACAACCCATAACTTAGCCAGCACCATTTACCAACTCACATTGCATTAAAAATCCATTTTTAGTGAGCTTTCTACTAAATCGCAATCCACTGTTTCAATTATCACCAAACAATCAAATCCCTTTCCTAGGAAAAGGAACTTATGGCATTCCAATATAAAATTTATAAAACAAGTTCGTTCTGTAACTTTGAATTTACTTTTTTGATGGCCAAAAAAGTAACAAAAAAGCCTTTCACTGTCGAAGGTATTTTCTTTAGTGCTTCGGGCACTAAAGAAATCACAAACAAAAGGCTAAAGTTTCTTCAAGACTTCAAAACTTCTTTACGCCTTTTGTTTGTTATACTGACGACAGTGGTTTCTGCTGTGGCGGAATATGTTTGACGAGTACACAGAAAACATCGTGAAACATCAACCAAAAAACCGGTGACACCATTTGACACCATTTGAGCCTAATTGACATCGATTGACACTATTTGACACTATTTGACACTGTTTGACACAATTTGACACACATTGACACAATTTGAAACCATTTGACACAATTTGACACACAACTGCGATTTTTTAGGGGTTTTGTTCGAGTCTTGTTCGAGGATTGTTTTACTTAGGCTTTGGTGTATGCTTTAAAAATGGGTCCCAGCCCGAACAAAGCCCGAATAATGTTGGAAAGTGTATAGACAACCAAGTAGTTAGAGGCAATTTTTTTAAAATGATTGGTAAATTTGGTTATATTTGATAAAAAGTAATGAATAGTCACAATAATAACGGGATAACGTTATAAAAATTGATGATATAACGAGTTGGCAAACAGTTAAAAAAAGAAAAACTGAGCTAACAAAATGAAAGTTGTGGAAAAACAAAAAAAAACAATGGAATTAAAAGAAAACACAGTATTAGAAAACAAAATTAGAGAAGTATTAAACGTACTAAAAAATTTAAACACGGCAGATGCAGATTGGATTTTAAAACAAAGTAGTTATAATATAAAAAGAGCCTCTACTTTAAATAACATAGAGAATATGGAACTAGATGTAAGTGGAATAAAATAACTAACCGTTGTGATTTGATTCTGTTAGATTATCTATAGCCATTTTTAAATCTGACAAACTATCTAAAATTTCTCTATTCATTTCAATAGACACATATTTTAGAAAATCTGACAAATTACTGTCTGCATCTTTACCAAAATTTGATTTAAAATGAGCTTTTTTATTGTTGTAATAGTGGTCTGACATAACTAAATATTTTTATTAATTAAGTTTAATTTTAAAATTTTTAAAAAATATAACAATTAACATTAATAACAACCAAGTAATTAGTACATAAATAAAATCTTTAATCACAATTTTATTGTAATATTTCAATCTATTAGAATAATTAAAAAAATCAGAATCTTTAAATCTTACATCTTTTAATTTCAACCCGTTTGTCGGGAAAAAGTGTTGAGTACCAAACACTGTAACAAAATTAATTTCTGTTAATGGGTCATTATAACTCCATTCGTAATCAACTATTTTGACATCACCTGTATCAGTTTCATTAGTGATTTTTTTATAATGTTGGAAACCAAAATTACCAAAGTGAGTT
>NZ_DAISXK010000042.1:22637-23106 GCF_036825875.1 Paucihalobacter sp.
GAGTTATGGCAAGTATTATTATATAACTTAAAACAAAACTTATAGCTAAATATTTAAAATAAAATGAGCTGATTGTGAGGGTCTTTTTTTGTTGCACGTTTATTTAAATTAATTATGAATATTTTAATTTTTTAAAATTAATTGATTTTTAATTGCCGAAAGGATTTCAAAAAACTGTATATCTGCTAAATATAATTTATAACTTAAATCAGCATTTCTTCTTTTGAATTTTTCATAAGTATATTCTGACCCATTTTCACGCACCTCATACCAAGCGTTAATACATAGTTGAGTAATAACATCATTCCTTAACTCATCGATAGTAAATTCCATTACATCTATATCATTTCGTGTTAGTTTTAGCCCGTAATTTTTATAATCTTGGAATTTACTCATTATTTTTGATTTTGACAAGTTATAACAATCAAAGTTATGTTTTTGAGAAAATAGACATTGCGTTAACAATAAA
>NZ_DAISXK010000043.1:0-22995 GCF_036825875.1 Paucihalobacter sp.
AAGTTTGACTTATTGTTTTGAAAATGGCAGGTCTCCTGGCTTAACCTTGTTATGTCACCTTCCCATTCGCCAAAGGCGAACAGTGGTTTTTAAAGTCATAACAACTCAATAATGAGATGCTGAAACAAGTTCAACATAGCTTTACAGTTGCGGGAACAGCTTCGGCTTTACACCGAATTCCCTTTTAATCATACTACTTTGTAAGAGCAGCACAAACCAAAATTCTGGGCGAATGTAAACATTTTTTAAGTGTAGCAAAAGTAAAGTTCAAATAATGTTACTTTTGTTTTTTGAACTTAATAAGTAATTTATGAGATTTCAAACCTTAGTTTTTAGTTTGGTTTTTTTAGTCTTTTTTACATGTAAAAACGAGAAAACCACATCTTCTTCAACTTCTTCATCTCTTGGAGAAATCATTGAAATAAAATATGCCGAAGGTTTTTCAATTTCAGACTACGGTACTTATAAGATTTTAGAAGTCAACAATCCATGGCCCGAAGCCAATCAAGTATTTCGTTATGCATTGGTGAACGATAAAAATAATTTTTCTTCGGAAGAAGACTTTGATGCAGTGGTACAAGTGCCAATTAAAAACTTGATTGTTACCTCGACAACGCATATTCCTTCATTAGAAATGCTTAACGAACAGAATAAACTAATCGGGTTTCCTAATTTGGATTTTATTTCTTCGGAAAAAACCCGAAATAGAATTAACGCCAATCAAATAACCGAAATTGGTAACAACGAATCCATTAATACCGAAAACGTCATCGCCCTTCAACCTGATGTGATGATTGGTTTTGCGGTTAGCGGAAACAACAAAACTTATACAAACCTCGAACGCGCCGGAATTCCGGTGGTTTACAATGGCGACTGGACCGAACAATCGCCACTTGGAAAGGCTGAATGGATTAAGTTTTTTGGAGCGTTCTTTGATAAGACTGATGAAGCCACTAAAATTTTCAAAGATATAGAAAACAATTATTTAGACATAAAAACCATGGCCTCAAAGGCCACCAAAAAACCGACAGTTTTAAGTGGTGCCATGTGGAAAGATATCTGGTATTTACCACAAGGCAATAGTTGGGCAGCAGCCTTTATTAATGATGCCAATGCCGAATATCTTTGGAAGACAAGTGAAGGTACTGGTAGTATCGCCTTAAATATTGAAACCGTCATCGAAAAAGCGCATCATGCCGAATTTTGGATTGGTCCTGGTCAGTTTTCAAGTTACGATCAAATGATAGAGGCAAGTAAGGCATATACCCAATTTGAAGCTTTTAAAAGCAAACAGGTATATAGTTTTTCAACTTTAAAAGGTGAAACTGGTGGCGTTATTTACTACGAACTTGCCCCTAACCGACCCGATTTGGTTTTAAAAGATTTAGTGAAGATATTGCATCCAAATTTGTTGCCTGATTATGAATTGTATTTTTTTAGGGCATTAGAATAATATTAACGGCTAAAGTTGTACCACAAAGTTACGCAGAGGTGCCTCAAATGACCACAGAGAAAAAGTATTTAAAATTATCGTTGCGAAACTCTGTGCTACTTTGTTTCACTTTGCGGTACAACATACAAATTGTCAAAATAAATTAATACTCTGGAAAAAACAACCACATACAAAAAACACTTTTTAGCTTTAAGCATCCTATTATTTTTAGTGATTTTCGCTAACATCAGTTTAGGCTCAGTGGCTATCCCTTTAAAAGAAGTTTTTAAAAGTTTGTTTCACCTTCAAACCGATAATACCGCTTGGGATTTTATCATCCAAAATTACCGCCTGCCTAAAGCTTTAACTGCCATCATGGTTGGCTCTGGTCTTTCAATTTGCGGTTTATTAATGCAAACATTATTTAGAAATCCGCTAGCAGGACCATTTGTATTAGGTGTTAGCAGTGGTGCCAGTTTAGGTGTTGCCTTACTCATTATGGGTGCTGCCAGTTTTAGTGGATTTTTAGGAGCTACTTTACTCGGAACTTGGAGTTTGGTAATTGCTGCCGGACTCGGAAGTTTTTTAGTAATGCTAGCCGTGCTCGCTATAACCGTTAGAGTTAAAGATACCATGGCCATACTTATTATAGGTTTGATGTTTGGGAGCGTTACCGCAGCTATTGTTGGTGTGTTAGCTTATTTTAGTCCTGCCGAACAATTACAACAATACATTTTTTGGTCGTTTGGCAGCTTAGGCAACAATTCTTGGGATGGCATGTTGGTACTTTTTATTTGTTTTATGGCTGGTTTTGCCATGTCCGTCTTAACAATAAAACCATTAAATGCACTGCTCTTAGGGGAAAATTATGCCAAAAGTCAAGGATTAAATATTGGAAAAAGCCGACTCATTATATTGGTAGCCACCTGCGTCTTGGCAGGAGCCATTACAGCTTTTGCTGGGCCAGTTGCCTTTATTGGTTTAGCCGTACCACATATCACCAGACAAATTTTCACGACCGCCAATCATCAAATTTTAATTCCCGCAGTAATTTTATGCGGTGCTATTATTATGCTAATTTGTGACAGCATTGCACAATTGCCATTTACAGATTATACTTTACCCATCAATGCCATTACGTCCTTGGTTGGTGCGCCTGTGGTGATTTGGTTGTTGGTGAGGAGACGTAAGTTGTTGTTTTAAAATTTTTACAAAAAATTATCTCGATGATTTTGCTTAAGTCTTAGGCCTACAGGTAATTACTCAGAATAAAAATATTTTACAGAAACCATTAGTTAATCAATTTAAAATTTCTTTGCGTAACTTTACGTAACCTCTGTGTAACTTCGCGATACAATTTTACAAATGCAAAATCAAGATAACTTCACCCTTCAAACAAAAAACCTTTCTATTGGATATTTCAATAAAAAAGGAAATCACACTGTGGCTAAAGATTTAAATTTTTCTTTAAACAAAGGTGAACTTGTTGGCCTGGTTGGCAGCAATGGTATTGGAAAATCAACTTTGCTACGCTCTTTATGTAAGGTTCAAAAAATATTGTCTGGCGACATTTTTGTAAATAATAAAAACTTAAAAAGTTTCACCTTCGAATCACTCGCCGAAACCTTAAGCGTGGTTTTAACCGAAACCCCAGCATCTAAAAATATTACTGTTGGAGAACTTGTGGCACTCGGCCGTCAGCCTTACACCAATTGGTTAGGTACCTTAACAGAAGATGACAAACAGCACATCCTTCAAGCACTTGAAGCCACTGAAATGAGTTCGTTTAAAAATAGAAAATGTTATGAATTAAGCGACGGACAATTACAACGCGCCTTAATAGCAAGAGCATTGGCTCAAGACACACCCATCATTATTTTAGATGAACCCACAACCCATTTAGATTTATACCACCGGGCATCTATTTTAAAACTGTTGAAAAACTTAAGCAAAACAACAGATAAAACCATCCTATTTTCCACCCACGAAATTGATTTGGCTATTCAATTGTGTGACCAAATGCTTATCATGACTCCAGAAGAATCCTATTTTGGTGATCCATGCCAGTTGATTGAATCTGGGCATTTTTCAAAATTATTTCCAAAAAACCTGATTGATTTTGATGGTGATGTTGGAAGGTTTAAAATCATAAATTAAATATCTTTACAAAAAACACTTTATGAACACCACTACCCTTATTATACTCATTATTATATTTTTAGTTATCGGCGGAATTATTGGTTATTTTATGAGTAACCTCAAACAGAAAGCAGCCATTTCATCTCTCGAGGAACGTTTACGCGCCTTCACTGAAAATGAAAAAAAACTATTTCAAAATATTCAGAATATAGAACAAGAACGAGAATCAATAAGAACCGAAAAAGACCATTTATCCTTACAACTTACACGTCAAAATGCCGATTTTGAAAATCTTAAACAACGCAGTGACGAACAAAAAGCCGAGGTTGAAAAACTTCAGGAACGCTTTCAAAAAGAATTCGAAAATTTGGCAAATAAAATACTGGATGAAAAATCCACCAAATTCACTACTCAAAACAAAGAAAATCTGGACGCTATTTTAAAACCATTGCAGGAAAAAATAAAAAGCTTCGAAGATAAAGTTGAACATACTCAAAAGGAAAGTATTGGTATGCATGCCTCATTAAAAGAGCAATTGCTGAATTTAAAAGACCTCAATCAGAAAATGACTGATGAGGCCAATAACCTAACGCGTGCCTTAAAAGGTGATAGTAAAATGCAAGGAAATTGGGGTGAATTGGTATTGGAGCGCGTATTGGAGAAATCCGGGTTAGAAAAAGACCGTGAGTATTTTGTGCAACAAAGCTTTCTTCGTGAAGACGGCATACGCGTAATGCCCGATGTAGTATTACATCTACCCGATTCTAAAAAAATGATCATCGATGCCAAAGTTTCTCTTGTAGATTACGAACGATTTGTAAATGCCCCAGAAGAAGAGCGTCCCGTATATTTAAAGGCCCATGTGAATTCAATTAGAAAACATGTAGAACAATTATCCGCCAAAAATTATCAAGATTTATACGATATAGAATCGCCCGATTTTGTGTTGATGTTTATCCCTATTGAACCCGCATTTGCGATTGCCATAAATGATGACAATTCTTTATATAATAAAGCCTTTGAGAAAAATATTGTAATAGTTACACCTTCTACTTTGTTAGCCACGCTGCGAACTATTGATAGCATGTGGAACAATGAAAAACAACAACAAAACGCTTTAGAAATTGCTAAACAGGCAGGTGCTTTATATGATAAATTTGAAGGACTTGTAATTGATTTGTTGGGAATTGGCAAAAAAATTGATGCCGCAAAAAGCGACTATTCTAATGCCATGAACAAGCTTAGTACTGGTAAAGGCAGTCTTATTTCTCGTGTAGAAAATCTTAAAAAAATGGGCGCCAAAGCCAAAAAAGAATTGCCCGAAGCCATCTTAAAACGCGCTAAACAAGACGAAGATTAATGATGTTAATTCGTATTTTGTTTTTATTCCTTTTTAAAGGCATAAATTAAATTATTCCATATTTAAGGCATAAATTTGATTATTCCATAAAAAAGGCATATATTTGATTTCATTAAAGCATTATATGACCAGTATCTTAACAGGCGATATCATAAAATCCAGAGGCACACAAAGCCAAGATGTTTGGCTAGAGCCCTTAAAAAAGGCGATGAATCAAGTGGCCAAAATGCCAAATTTATTCGAAATATATAGGGGTGACAGTTTCCAATTAGAGATTGAAGATTACAGCGAAAGTTTTGAAACTGCGGTGTATTTAAAATCTTGCATCAAATCTATTAAGGGTTTCGATGTACGCATGTCTATAGGTATTGGTGAAAAAACTTATACAGGTAAGACCGTGGGTGAATCTAATGGTGAAGCCTTTATTTACTCAGGTGAAATGTTTGAAACTTTAAAAAAAGACAAGCAAAACTTAAAGATAAAAACCAACAGTAACGCGTTTAACAAAGAAATGAATTTGTTTTTCAAACTTGCTTTAATTGCTATGGATAATTGGACACCCAATTCAGCTGAAATAGTGAAATTAACCTTAGAAAACCCAAATAAAATTCAAGAAGAACTGGCAAAACTTATAGGAATTAGTCAAGATGCCGTGAGTAAACGTCAAAAAAGAGCTTATATTGACGAAATTTTAGAACTCAACCAATTATATCAACAAAAGATAAAAACATTGTTATGATTGTACTTATAAAATTACTGATAGCACACTTAATTGGCGATTTTTTTCTTCAGCCTAAAACATGGGTCGACGAAAAGGAAACAGGTAAATTAAAATCTCCCAAGTTATACATTCATACAGCAGTTCATATTGCGTTGATGTTCCTGATAGTTTTCGACGTCTCGTATTGGAGGTTAATTCTACTCATTGGAGTTTCGCATTATATAATAGATGCTTTCAAACTTACACTTCAGAAAAAAAAGACAAAGCGTTTTTATTTTTTTGCGGATCAAATTCTTCACCTTATGGTGATTTTTTCAAGCTATTACTGGTTCTATGCCCAAAATCTAAACTTAAATTTCAACATAAACGAAACCCATTTATTGTTCTTGTTGGGCGTACTTTTTTTAAGTTATCCAACATCAATTATGATTAAAGTAATTTTTTCGAAATGGAATTTATCCAAAATTGTATCAGATAACGAATCCTTAGAGGACGCGGGAACCTACATTGGGATTCTCAAACGATTATTAGTGTTTGTATTTATAATATTAAATCAATGGGCAGCAGTAGGATTTTTAATTGCTGCAAAGTCTGTTTTTAGATTTGGCGACCTATCAGCCGCTAAGGAACGCAAACTAACCGAATACGTTTTAATCGGCACCTTAATTAGTTTTGGCATAGCAATTATAACCGGAATCATGTTTAATATACTGTCAACTTATGTTTAAAAGTGTAGAAGAATCAAAAATTCAAATCTCAGAATTAATGTTACCATCCAATACCAATTTCGGTGGTAAAATTCACGGAGGATACATACTAAAATTAATGGACCAAATAGCATTTGCGTGTGCCTCCAAACATTCAGGAAGTTATTGTGTTACTGCGTCGGTTGACAGTGTTAATTTTTTAAATCCGATTGAAGTAGGTGAATTGGTAACCATGAAAGCGTCGGTAAATTACGTCGGTAAATCGTCGATGGTTGTTGGTATAAGAGTTGAATCTGAAAACATTCAAACTGGCAAAAAGAAACATTGTAATTCTTCGTATTTTACAATGGTTGCAGTAAATGAAAACGGAGTAACAAGCACTGTTCCTGGCTTACGATTAACCAATAAAATTGACGCCAAACGATTTATTAAGGCAATTAAACGAAGAGAAAGCGAAACCGAACGCACTTCAACCTTAGACAAAATCTACAAAAATGTTCAAGAACACTTAGAAATATTAAAAAACTACAGAGTTCAAATTGATTTTAAATAAAAAAAGCCATTCTATTTCTAAAATGGCTTATAAAATTTATTCAGTTTTTTATTGTTTTATAAATCGTTTTGTTTGTGTTACGTCATTAGAAGTGACTTTCACCAAATAAACTCCACTATTCCAATTAGTAACATTAACTGAGCTACTTAAACTTGAAATGTCTCCACTGTAAACCATTTTTCCTAAGACATCAAAAACGTTTAATTTAGCATTATTCATGCCATTTGGTAAAATAATATTTAATCTGTTTTTTGAAGGATTTGGTGCTATTGAAAACTCATTGGTTTGAAAACGATTAGTTGAAAGTGTTAAGGACTCTAGAGATGCACCCCTATTTGGCCCATGCCATTGCAAAACAAAAGTTTCATCAGTAGAATAAGCCCATACTAATTGAAGAGAAGTATCGGTTGCAGCAAAAACATAGTCGTTACTATTTCCAGTATTAGGTAATCTCGTCGCAATTAATGTTCTAACATTTCCTTGAACTTCGTTTGATGTGACAGTCCAATCTTCTCTTGAATCTAACGACGGTGTAATTCCTTGAGAATTTTGGCCTGGTGTTTGTCCTGGAAATCCAAAATATCTATCGGTTAGCGTTGAACCGTCATATATAACAACATCCTCACCTGCTATCATGTTATCGGTGCCAAAACCAAGACTTAACCATCTATTCGCGGGACCAATTAAGGTTAAGGTAACTAAATCATCAGTTACATCAATTTGGGCTGAATATGTTTCTGGACTTGTTGTAAAAGTTAGCAGTCCGGTACTGTACGTTTGGCTTTTAATAGAGAAGCACAAAATAACGAAAACGCTAAAAAATGCTCGTGTAATTTTTTTCATATTTTCTTTTTTTAATCGAAGATAGTAATAATCTTCTTATTTTTTGATATTAATGCGTAATCAAATGCAGATTTTCCTTTGTTATTCATTTTGTATTTATCTGCATTGTAACCTATAAGCATTTTTACTAGGTCATAATTTTCAGACATTACCGCATAATGTAAAGGTGTTGTACCATTGCTATCAGCCAAATTAGGGTTTGCTCCCTTTTCTAGCAACACTTTTACAATTGCTGGTCTATTTTTAAACACAGCCGCCATGAGCGCCGTTCCATTACTGTCATTATGATTTATATTTTTAGTTCTTTTTGCTAAGTATATTGCAACCTCCTCACTTCCAGAATAACAAGCTAATGTAATAGGTAAATATCCTGTTTCATTAATTGAATTAATGGTGTCCGGATTAATTTTTATTAAAACTTCAATATCACTAACCGAGCCAAATCTTGCGACATCAAAGATATTTCTTTGAGCAAAACTAAAACCGTTACTAAAAATTATAATTATAAAAGTCAGTAATCCAAAGTGCATAAAAAAAAGTATATTTTATGCTAAATTAATAATTATTAAGCATATAGAATTGTAGTTTATCGAATATATAAGCTATTTACTGAGATACATTTTTCGTCTTGAATACAGATTATAAAATTCATCATCTTTTAGGTTATCTATAAACAAAATACTTTCGCCTGTACTTTTCATTTCTGGACCTAACTTTTTATTGACATTGGGAAATTTATTGAACGAAAACACAGGCTGTTTTATGGCATAACCTTTTAATTGTGGATTAAAGTTAAAATCAGTTACCTTATTGATTCCGAGCATTACTTTGGTGGCGTAATTAACATAAGGCTCTCCATACGCTTTAGCTATAAAAGGCACTGTTCTAGAAGCACGTGGATTGGCTTCAATGATGTAAACAATATCGTCTTTGATAGCGAACTGAACGTTTAATAATCCCACCGTATTTAGAGCTAAAGCAATTTTCTTGGTGTGATCTTTAATTTGTTGCATCACAAATTCACCTAAATTAAATGGAGGTAGAGTAGCATTGCTATCACCTGAGTGGATTCCGCAAGGCTCAATATGCTCCATAATTCCGATAATATATACATTTTCGCCATCGCAAATAGCATCGGCTTCTGCTTCTATGGCACCGTCTAAATAACGATCCAGCAATAATTTATTGTTGGGTATCTTGCGTAACAAATCTACTACGTGCTCTTCTAATTCTTGTTTATTTATGACAATTTTCATGCCTTGGCCTCCTAAAACGTAGGACGGTCTTACCAGAATAGGAAAGTCTAATCTATCAGCGACAAGTAACGCTTCTTCGGCAGTTTCTGCAACATCAAACTCTGGATAAGGAATATTATTTTCTTGTAGTAGTTTTGAAAAACTACCTCTGTCTTCTGCTAAATCAAGAGATTTAAAAGTAGTTCCAATAATTTTTATGCCGTATCTATCCAATTTTTCAGCGAGCTTTAAAGCTGTCTGCCCACCAAGCTGAACAATCACGCCCTCAGGCTTTTCATGTTGAATAATATCATAAATATGTTCCCAAAATACGGGTTCAAAATAAAGTTTATCCGCAATGTCGAAATCGGTTGAAACCGTTTCCGGATTACAATTTATCATAATAGTTTCGTAACCACATTCTGCTGCGGCTAAAACACCGTGAACACAACAATAATCAAACTCTATACCTTGGCCAATACGGTTTGGTCCCGAACCTAAAACTATTATTTTCTTTCTGTCTGTCACCACACTTTCGTTGGAAACATAAGTATGTCCGTCAGAGGTAGTAATTTCACTTTCAAAAGTTGAATAGTAATAAGGTGTTTGTGCTTTAAATTCTGCAGCACAAGTATCAACAAGTTTGAAAACACGTTTCACATTAAACTCGTCGCGTTTTTTATACACTTGACTTTCTAAGCAACCTAACATATGCGCAATTTGCCGATCACCATAGCCTTTTTGTTTGGCTTCTAGGAGTAAATCTTTTTCAATAGTGTTGATGTTATATTTAGATATTTCTTTTTCAAGCTGATACAATTCTTCGTATTGCTTTAAAAACCACATATCAATTTTTGTGATATCATAAATTCTCGCTAATGGAATTCCCATTTGAATGGCATCATAAATAACAAAAACTCTGTCCCAACTTGCGAAGGTTAATTTCTCAATGATTTGATCGTAATTTGTATAACCTTTTCCATCTGCACCCAATCCATTTCTCTTAATTTCGAGCGATTGTGTGGCTTTATGTAAGGCTTCTTGAAAAGAGCGTCCTATAGCCATTACCTCACCTACTGCCTTCATTTGCAAACCTAAGGTTCTATCTGACCCTTCAAATTTATCGAAATTCCAACGCGGAATTTTAACTACTACATAATCTAGGGTAGGTTCAAATAAAGCTGAAGTGGATTTGGTAATTTGATTGTTTAATTCATTTAAATGATAGCCTATAGCTAGTTTGGTAGCAACTTTTGCAATTGGATAGCCTGTGGCTTTACTAGCCAAAGCCGAAGAACGCGATACTCTTGGGTTAATTTCAATAGCTATAATGTCTTCCTTTTCATCGGGACTTACCGCGAATTGAACGTTACAACCTCCAGCGAAATCACCAATACTGCGCATCATATGTATGGCCATATCTCGCATACGTTGCTGGGTTTTATCAGAAAGTGTCATAGCAGGCGCAACCGTAATTGAATCACCTGTATGAATGCCCATAGGGTCCATGTTTTCAATAGTACAGATAATTACAACATTGTCGTTTCTATCTCTAAGTAATTCTAATTCATATTCTTTCCAGCCAATAAGGGCCTTGTCTATCATTACCTCATGAATGGGAGATACCTCTAAGCCGCGGGTTAATAATTCATCAAAATCTTCTTCTCTATAAACAATAGAGGCACCAGCACCGCCAAGGGTAAAGGAGGCTCTAATAACCAATGGAAATCCGAATTGTTGCGCAATTTCCTTTCCTTTTAAATAAGAAGTTGCTGTTGCTTGAGGCGCCATTGGAACTCCAATTCTTTCCATTAAATCTCTAAACTTTTCTCTATCTTCAGTAATATTAATGGCAGCAATATCTACACCAATCATCTTCACCCCAAAATCGTCCCAAATGCCCTTTTCGTCAGCTTCAATGCATAAATTTAAAGCGGTTTGACCTCCCATAGTTGGTAAAACAGCATCAATCTGCGGATGATCTTTTAAGATTTTTATTAGTGATTTGGTAGTAAGTGGCAATAGGTATATATGATCAGCCATACTTGGGTCGGTCATAATAGTTGCGGGGTTAGAGTTGATGAGTATGGTTTCGATTCCATCTTCTCTTAATGAGCGTAATGATTGTGATCCTGCGTAATCAAATTCGCAAGCTTGACCAATAACGATAGGTCCCGAGCCTATAATGAGGACAGATTTTATTCTTTGATTTCTTGGCATTTTTTTAAGATAGTATTGAAATTCAAAATTAGTTTACTATGGGGTATAAAAAAAGGTGTTACACCAAAGTAACACCTTTATTATATTAACAATTGTTAATCATTATTTTTTATGTCTTGATTCGGTAGATACAGACAATTTCTTTCTTCCTTTTGCACGTCTGCGTGCTAGGACTTTTCTTCCGTTGGCGCTAGCCATTCTTTCTCTAAAACCGTGCTTGTTTCTTCTTTTTCTTTTGGACGGTTGAAACGTTCTTTTACTCATTGCCGTGTATCTTTATTGCTTAATATTCTGTTTTGAAAATATTTTGACATACCTACGCCAAAACTGGGGGCAAATATACAAAGAGTTTTTACTTTGACAAACCATAAATTAAAAATATTTTCGATTGTTTTTATTACCTTCGCACTTTGAAAAATATAGGATTTATGTTCAATAAAAATATAAAATTAGTTATTGCTTTTTTAATTATAGCCTTTGGTATCTACCAGTTTACGGAAGGTTTTATAGGAAATGGTATCATGTACCTACTACTATCAACCATATTTATTTTTCTTTACTTTAAAAACGAATTTATTCTTTTGGCATTTTTAAAATTGAGAAAACAAGACTTTGAAGGCGCAAAAAAATGGTTAGACAAAATAAAAAACCCGAAATCTGCCTTGGTAAAGAAACAACAAGGTTACTTTTATTACCTGCATGGTTTAATGGTATCTCAATCTAATATGAATCAAGCTGAAAAATTTTTTAAACAGGCAATAAGTTTAGGACTTTCGATGGATCACGATTTGGCGATGGCAAAACTTAATTTAGCAGGTATCGCTTTTAGTAAAAGGCGGCCTCAAGAAGCTAAGCTCCTAATTAATGAAGCTCAAAAACTAGATAAGCGTGGTATGATGACCGATCAAATAAAAATGATGAAAGACCAAATGAAAAAATCTACAGGCCCTCAACCGCATTATGGTAATCGTAATATGAAGCGTCGCTAATTACGGTTTCGAATAATATCCTTTTTCAGGAATTTCGATGGTATATTTTTTTCCGCTTTTATTATTTAGGTGTGATTCTCTTAACCAAGGGTTATGTAGTTTTAATAACTTGTAATTAATATTATGTTGTTCTGCAAAAGCAGTAAAATCAGAAATAGGAGTATCAACCTCAACTTTTAAAGTTGGAATATTATTATATAAGTCTTCAGGTTTAAAATTAAATCCATAAGTTGTAGGATTGTTTAATATTTCTTTTAATGCCACAATTCTAAACATATACCTGCCTGTTTCTTCACCCAAAAGCAAATCGTAATAATCGTTGACGTTTTGAATTTTTAACTGTTTGGAGATTCCACCATTTCCGGCGTTATATGCCGCAGCTGCTAAAGTCCAAGAACCAAAACGTTCTTTAGATTGTTTTAAATATTTACAAGCTACTTCTGTCGCCTTTTCAATATGATAACGTTCATCAACGTTACTATTAATTTCCAATCCAAACTCCTTGCCTGTTTCAGGCATGATTTGCCAAAAACCTCTTGCCCCAGCTGGTGACACGGCGTTAGTCAAGCCGCTTTCAATAACTGCCAAATATTTAAAATCGTCTGGAATATTATTCTTTTTAAGAATAGGTTCAATAATTGGAAAATATTTTTCTGCACGCTTAAACATTAATAAAGCATTTGACTGCCAGTACGTATTTACTAACAGTTCTCTATCCATGCGTTCGTAAATATCAGGATCGTTCAAAGGAACCGCTTCATCTGCAAAATTCAAATCATTTGGAACTTGAATTGCATACACATTGTATTTATTTACAGGATCGTTTTCCAATTTTAATTGTGGAATTGCATCTGGCACTTTTTGTGTTGCTGTTATGATTAAAGTGAGTAGGCAAATAGCACCAAATACCGCCATTATATGCTTTACAGTTTTCATTTCGAATGGATTTTTTGATTATTGAAAGGTATGAAATTAAAGTGTTACTTTAAAGTTTCATTCAAAATTATATGTGGTAAATTTTCGTTAAACCATTTATATTTATTGATGATCATGATGTGAGTGCCTCCCTTAACCACAATACAATTTCCACCGCAAGAATCAGGAAAAACAATATCTTTTTCTCCATGAATATAAATAGCTTGAAGATTGGGAGATTCTTGTTCCCAACATACTACTTGTTTTATGGCCCAATCTAAATAGTACTTGTCACTTACCGACAAATACTTTTTATAAAGTTCAATTCGTTTTTTAACAGTTTCACCAAAAGCAAATTTTGAAAGTGCATCAATATTGCTCACTAATTGTGTGGGTAAAATTTTGTAAGCCTTGGTGATTTTTAATAACTGAAGATGTTTGGGCAGTTCGTACTTATGTTTTACACTAGACACAACTATAAGCTTTTTTAAAGTTATGTATTTTGCCATTTCTTGAACCAGAATGCCACCAAAAGAAACACCTAATAAAACTACGTTGGGTTGGTCTATTCGCAGGCACATTCGTTGCGCATACTGTTGCAAAGATTCCTCTTTTTCGGGAATCATCCAGTCTAACCAATGAATTTTAAATTGGTTTTCTGGAAGTTTAATATATTCAAAAATAGTAGGGCTTGCTGCCATTCCTGGCATTAAATACACATTTATGATTTCTTGATTCATCGAGTTTTAAAATTATTCGTACCTTTGTGTATCTGTTCATGCAAAATAACAGATTCTTTTGCTTACCGACCCTAGGAATAAAATAATTAATTATGATTGATACTTCTCAGCTCATTGACAATGATTTTTTACGTCAGTTTGAATTAAGAATTGATGACGATTTGGCAAAAATTGAATATTCTCTTCAAGACAGGAAAATTTTCCTAACTAAAATTGAATTACCTTCAAATATCGATAATGAAGAATTTGAAGAAGAATTTTTAACTCTGGTGTTCGACAACATCAAAGAACGAAACATTTGCGTTGTTCCAACAAGTCCGCAAATAGCCAAGTTTATGAGGCGTCACCGTCAATATAAACGTATGTTACCTGTAGGTATTAGGATATAATAAAACTAACCAGTTAAAATGAGCCTGAAATTAAAAGTTTCAGGTTTTTTTTATGCATTATAATTATCTTTACCTTTCGCAATTTACTTCAGAAAAAGTATTAAAATAAAACTACAATATCCCTTTTAAAATGAAAACAACAAAGCAATTACAACATAAATATAAGGTATTTATAGGTAGTTTATTGATCGTTATATTCGTTTTTGTGGCTTGCGAAAGTCCTGATTCTAGTAATCAAATTAAATCCGTTTTTAGGTACAACGAACATAAAAATATTGGCTCACTAGATCCAGCTTTCGCCAAAGACAATGCCAATATATGGGCTGTTAACCAACTATTTAATGGCTTGGTTGAAATGGATGATACTCTCAATGTAAAACCTTCAATTGCCAAGCAATGGAGTGTTGATAGTTTGGGGGTGAATTACACCTTTTACTTGCGGGACGATGTGTATTTTCACAAACACCAAGTCTTCGGGAAGGATTCTACTAGGCTAGTTATTGCTTCCGATTTTGTATACAGTTTTAATAGATTAACCGACCCAAAAGTAGCCTCACCTGGGAGTTGGGTGATGCAAAAAGTAAATAAGGTGGAAGCCATAAACGACACCATTCTAAAAATTGAATTAAGCAAAGCATTTCCAGCCTTTTTAGGAATGTTAACAATGAAATATTGCAGTGTAGTGCCGAAGGAAGCAATCGATTTGCTTGGAACAAATTTTAGATCTAACCCCATTGGTACAGGACCTTTTAAATTTAAACGTTGGGAGGAAAATATTAAATTAGTTTTTAGAAAAAACGAACATTACTTTGAGACCGACTCAAATGCTAATCAACTCCCCTATTTAGAAGCTGTTGCCATTACCTTTTTACCCGATAAGCAAAGTGAGTTTTTACAGTTTACACAAGGGAATTTAGATTTTTTAAATGCGCTAGATGCTTCTTATAAAGATGATATTCTAAATCCTGATGGCAGCCTAAGTTCAGTGTATAAAAGCAATACTAATTTAATACGCGTTCCTTACTTAAACACCGAATATCTTGCCTTTTATTTAAATTCAGATATTTCTGAAATTCAATCTTTAAAGCTTAGAAAAGCGATTAATTTAGGATTTGACCGCCATAAAATGATGCTGTATTTACGAAATGGTGTTGGAATTGCGGCTAATGGCGGTTTTATTCCGCAAGGATTGGCCGGTTATAATAATTCATCTGGTTACAGTTACAATCCAGACTTGGCCAAAAAGTTATTACAAGAATTTAAAACGGAAACAGGCATTTCAAAACCATCCATCACCATTACCACTACGAGTAATTATCTGGATTTTTGCGAATATATGCAGCGTGAATTACAAAAAATAGGTCTTGATGTTAAGGTAGATGTAATGCCAGCCTCAGCCTTGAAAGATGCCAAAGCCAATGGAAAATTAGATATTTTTAGAGCTAGCTGGGTAGCCGATTATCCCGATGCTGAAAATTATTTATCACTATTTTACAGTGGGAATTTTGCCCCAAATGGACCCAATTACACACACTTTTCTAACAAATTGTTTGATGAATTATACCAACAGTCTTTTAGTGAAATCGATATTGAGAAACGTCATCAACTTTACTCAAAAATGGATAGTATTGTAATGGCGGAAGCGCCCGTTATAGTATTATTTTATGATGAAGTGATAAGATTCACCAAAAAAAAAGTTGAAGGTTTAGGTATTAATCCTATAAATTTATTAGACTTAAAACGCGTTTCAAAAACACCTTAGCTTTTGCGATACTTCTGACTTAATTCAAATACATGTTGAAGTATATCGGCATCCTGACTGGTGAATTTAACATGGCGTCGCGCCATCACGACTTCAGCCACTTCAAATGCTTTGTCCGTTTTGTACGTAATAAATCCACTACTACCTCCCCAAGAGAAACTTGGAATAAAATTTCTTGGAAAACCACTGCCAAAAATATTAGCACTCACGCCAACTACCGTTCCTGTATTAAACATGGTGTTGATACCGCATTTGCTATGGTCACCCATCATTAAACCGCAAAATTGCAGTCCAGTTTTCGCGAATCCTTCGGTGTTATAATCCCACAAACGCACTTCGGCATAATTATTTTTAAGATTAGAATTATTGGTATCCGCTCCAAGATTACACCATTCACCTATCACCGAATTTCCCAAAAACCCATCATGACCTTTATTAGAATACGCAAACATCACTGAGTTATTTACTTCACCACCAACACGACAATGCGGACCAATCGTTGTGGGACCATAAATTTTAGCTCCCATTTTAACCACGGCATGATCGCATAAAGCAAAAGGACCGCGAATAATACTCCCTTCCATAATTTCGGAATCTCTACCAATATAAATTGGTCCAGAACTGGCATTTAAGGTTACAAAATTTAATTGCGCACCAGGTTCAATGAAAATGTTTTCAGCATTTACAACATTTACGGTAGAAGGAATTGGCTGCGATTTTCGGTTGTCGGTGAGTAATTCAAAATCATCTTGAATAGCAGTTTCGTTTTTGGCAAAAATATCCCAGTTGTTTTCTATGGTTACACTTTCGCCATGGTATTCAATAGCTTCAAAATCATTGAAACTTTCAATTTCCTGCTGTTCTTTTGAAAAAAAAGCAATCACCTGTTCATTGTGAAAAATAGCTTGATTTTCTTCAAGTACTTGAATCATGGCCACCAATTCGGCATTCGGCAGGTAGGAAGCATTAATCATAATATTAGTTTCCATTTCCACCATTGGAAATTTATTGGATAGATAATCTTCGGTAACCGTGGTGATAACCTGACCCAAGTAGGATTCCCATTTTTCGCGTATAGTTAAAATTCCAACTCTAATATCTGCCACAGGTCTAGTGTAAGTGAATGGCAATAGGTTATTGCGAAAAGGTCCATCAAATAATATGTAGTTCATGAGAAAGCTAAAGGTTAGAGATTTTTACCAAATCAAAAATAGCTTAATTATAGAACAAAAAAAAGCCTTTCAACTTCTACTTCTAGAATGAAAGGCCTTAAATATAATAACCTCTTTAGCTTATTTTTTAAACTTCGCGTATTTGTTTTTGAATTTATCAATACGTCCTGCTGTATCCACCAATTTAGATTTACCAGTATAGTAAGGATGAGACGTTCTTGAAATTTCCATTTTTATTAATGGATACTCTGTACCTTCAACCTCAAGAGTTTCATTAGTTTCGGCAGTTGACTTTGTTAAAAACACGTCTTCATTAGACATATCTTTAAATGCTACAAGTCTATAATTTTCTGGATGTATACCTTTTTTCATCGCTTAGCGCTTTATAATCATTTCATTTTTAAGAGGTGCAAATTTAGTGTTTTTTCGCAAATTACCAATTATTTTTGTTTGATTTTTATTTTAATTTAAAATGTAACTTTAACCTATTCAACTGTACTAATATATAAACAACCTAAAACTAAACTTAAAATGGAAAAAACTATTAAATCATCAGCCGTTAATCTCGGTTTATATTTGGGAACAACCTTAGCTCTTATAACCGTTTTGGTCTACGTAATAAATGTAGAATTGCTGGTAGCTTGGTGGCTCGGTATCATATTATTTTTACTGATTTTGGGTTTTGGCATTTATTCTACTGCTAGAGCAAAATCAATGCTAAATGGCTTTATCAGCTTTAAAGATGCGTTTTCTTCTTATTTTATTACCATCGCCATCGGTATTCTAATTAGCGTGGGTGTAACTGTTTTACTATTTGAAATAATCGATAGTGACGCTGCGCTTGTTATTCAGGAAAAGGCAATTGAATCGACCGTAAATATGATGGAACGTTTTGGTGCACCAGTAGCAGAAATTGATAAAACAATTGATGCAATGTCTCAAGAAAATTCGTTTTCGCTGGTAAGTCAATTAAAATCTATTGCCTATCAACTGCTGTTTTATGCCATTGTAGGACTCATAGTAGCCGCATCAATGAAAAAGAAGGATCCTGAATTAGCTTAAATAATTTCAGTATTTTTGACTCCACAAGTTTCAAACCTTCTAAATGAATATTTCCGTTGTAATACCATTACTTAACGAAGAAGAATCGCTTAAAGAGTTACACGATTGGATTGCACAAGTAATGCAATCCAATCGTTTTTCTTATGAAATATTATTTATTGATGATGGTAGCACTGATAAATCCTGGGAAGTTATTGAACAACTATCTAATCAAAATCCCAACGTAAAAGGTATTCAGTTCTTGAAAAATTATGGGAAATCACAAGCATTACACGCCGGATTTGCCCAAGCAAATGGTAATGTAATTATCACCATGGATGCCGATTTACAAGACAATCCAGAGGAAATTCCAGAGCTGTACAACATGGTTGTAAGTCAAAATTACGATATGGTATCCGGCTGGAAAAAAAAGCGCTACGATTCTGTTTTTGCAAAAAATCTTCCTTCTAAATTATTTAACTGGGCTGCCCGTAAAACCTCAGGCGTAAAACTTAATGATTTTAATTGCGGTTTAAAAGCCTATCATAAAAACGTTATAAAAAATATTGAGGTTAGAGGCGAAATGCATCGCTACATTCCAGTCTTGGCTAAAAATGCAGGTTTTTTAAGAATTGGGCAAAAAGTTGTAAAACACCAAGCTAGAAAATACGGTAAAACCAAGTTTGGAGCCGACAGATTTATCCACGGCTTTTTAGACCTCATTACCATATGGTTTCTTTCGCGTTTTGGCAAAAGACCCATGCATCTTTTTGGTGCCTTAGGCGTGCTGATGTTTTTTATTGGTTTTGGTTTTGCCGTTTATCTTGGTATTGATAAATTGTTTTTTAATCCTTATGGACGTCTAATTACGCAACGACCACAATTTTACCTGGCTTTGGCAACTATGATAATCGGTAGCCAATTTTTTATAGCCGGTTTCTTAGGTGAGTTGATTTTACGATCAAAAGATTCTAAAAAACGCTATTTGATTAAAAAGGAAATTAATATTAATTAAATTTGTGGTATTGTCGAGTAACTTTTTTTCAGTTACCTGATTAAAAAACCTAATTATGATTTACATTAAACCAGAAATTCTAGCACGTGTCAATACGTGGCTAACACCAACTTTTGACAACAAAACTCAAGAATACATAAAACACCAAATCGCTTCTAACCCAAAAGATTTAGAGGAAAGTTTTTACAAAGATTTAGAATTTGGAACCGGTGGGATGCGCGGTATTATGGGTGTTGGCACCAACCGTATCAACAAATATACACTTGGTAAAAACACACAAGGGTTAAGTAATTATATGAAACAAGTATTTCCAAGAGAAAAGCTTAAAGTGGCCATTGCTTATGATTGCCGCCATAATAGCAACACCTTGGCAAAAGTTGTGGCCGATGTGTTTTCGGCGAATGATATCACGGTTTATCTTTTTGAAGCCTTACGACCAACGCCTGAATTATCTTTCGCTGTAAAATATTTAGACTGTCATTGTGGTATTGTCTTGACAGCTTCACACAATCCGCCGGAATACAACGGATACAAAGTGTATTGGCAAGATGGAGGCCAATTAGTACCGCCTCAAGATGAAGAGATTATATCGGTGATTGACCGGTTAGATTATTCTGAAATAAAATTTGAAGCCAAAGAACATTTAATTGAAAACATAGGAAAAACAGTAGACAATGCCTTTATTGAAGGATGTATCAAAAACGGTAGTTTTCAAACTTCTTCCAAAGCCAAAGAGCAACTAAAAGTGGTATTCACTTCCCTTCACGGTACTTCTATTGTTTCTATTCCTGAAACTTTACAACGTGCAGGTTATTCTAATGTACATATTGTTAAGGAACAAGCCGAACCTAATGGTGATTTCCCAACGGTTAAATCACCTAATCCTGAAGAACCAGAAGCCTTAAAAATGGCCTTAGAACTAGCCGAAAGAATTGGTGCTGATATCGTTATTGGCACCGATCCTGATTGTGACCGATTGGGCGTGGCTGTAAGAGATTTGGAAAATAAATTAGTGTTGTTAAACGGTAACCAAACCATGGTAATGATGACCGATTTCTTACTTAAACAATGGCAACAACAAGGCAAACTGAACAACAACGAGTTCATAGGTTCCACGATTGTATCAACGCCAATGATGAGTGTTTTGGGAGATGCTTATAAGGTAGAATACAAAATTGGATTGACCGGGTTTAAATGGATTGCTAAAATGATAAAAGATTTCCCAAACAAAGATTTTATTGGCGGTGGTGAAGAGAGTTTTGGGTTTATGGTTGGCGATTTTGTGCGTGATAAAGATGCGGTAACCTCTACCCTACTAGCTTGCGAAATTGCAGCGCAAGCCAAGACCAATGGCAGTTCGTTTTATAGAGAGCTAATTAATCTTTATGTGAAACACGGTTTTTATAAAGAACGCCTAATTTCAATTACTAAAAAAGGTATCGAAGGCGCCGAAGAAATCAACAAAATGATGTCGGATGCCCGTGAAAATCCACTATCAGAAATTAATGGCTCAAAAGTAGTTTTAGTTGAAGATTATGAATTATCCATTGCGAAAAACCAGAAAGATGGCGGAACAACTACCATCGATATCCCTAAATCAAATGTCTTAATTTATTATACGGAAGATGGGACCAAAATTGCATTGCGACCTAGCGGCACCGAACCCAAAATAAAGTTTTATATCAGTGTAAACGCAAGCTTACCAAAAGCCGAAGATTTTAAAACTGTTGAACAACAATTAGAATCTAAAATCGATGCGATTTTAAATGACATGAAACTTAAATAGATGAACTATTTCAAACAAATTCTACGTTTTGCAAAACCGTATAAACGCCACGCCTATTTAAATATTCTATTCAATATTTTTTACGCGCTGTTCAGCGCTTTGGCATTTGTTGCTTTTATTCCAATGCTAGATGTTCTTTTTAATGAAGAAAAGGAAATTGTAAACGTCAAACCGGAATATGAAGGCATCATGAAGCTATCAACCTTTGTTGAAAATAGCCTTTCTTATAACATTCATTCGCTTGCCGAAACCAATAAAATGAACGCCTTATTGTTAGCCATAGGTTTAATTATAAGTTTGTTCCTGCTAAAAAATATTGCAAATTACTTAGCGATGTACTTCATCACTTTTTTGAGGAATGGCGTGCTTAAAGACTTACGAAATGCAATTTACCATAAGTTGGTTGAATTACCTTTAGCTTTCTTTTCTGAGAAACGCAAAGGCGATTCCATAGCGCGTATCTCAAACGATGTTCAAGAAATACAAGTATCGTTTCTATCAATTTTAGAATTGATTGTCAGAGAACCTCTCACCATACTTTTCACCATTATTTTAATGTTCAAAATAAGTACAGAGCTCACCTTGTTTGTGTTTATTTTTTTACCAATATCTGGCTTTATAATTTCACGAATTGGAAAAAGTCTGAAAAAGCAATCCGATCGTGTTCAAAAAGAACAAGGCGAATTCCTTTCTATTGTTGAAGAAACACTTGGCGGACTTAAAGTAATAAAGGGTTTTACTGCGGAACGTAACTTTCAGCAAAAATTCGAAAATTCAACCAGCAGGTTTTATAAATTTTCTAATAGCTTATTAAACCGACAAAATTTAGCCTCACCAACCAGCGAATTTTTAGGAATCGTAGTAATTGCCATTATTTTATGGTTTGGCGGAAAAATGGTATTGGTTGATGGCGTCCTGAAGGGAAGTCAATTTTTGGCTTACTTAGGTTTGGCCTACAATATTCTTACACCTGCAAAAGCTATCAGTAAAGCAAGTTATAGTGTGAAAAAAGGAAATGCGGCTGCCGAACGTGTTTTAGAGATTCTAAATACCAAATCCCCCTTAGAAGATGCATTAAATGCTAGAGAAAAATCAGACTTTAAGTCAAGTTTAAGTCTGAATAATATTTCCTTTAAATACGAGGACGAATTGGTACTCAAAAATTTCAACTTAGAAGTCAAAAAAGGTAAAAGCGTTGCGTTGGTCGGCCAGTCAGGTAGTGGGAAGAGTACCATCGCCAATCTAGTAACAAGATTTTACGATGTAAACGAAGGTCAAATTACAATTGACGGTGAAGATATAAGAAGCCTTACCAAAAAATCCTTAAGAGGTTTGATGGGTCTGGTTACCCAAGATTCTATTCTTTTTAATGATTCAATTAAAAATAATTTGTTGATTGGGAAAGAAAATGCAACCGATGCCGAAGTAATTGATGCTTTAAAAATCGCCAATGCCTGGGAATTTGTGAAAGATTTACCTAAAGGAATTGAAAGTAATATTGGCGATTCTGGCAATAAATTGTCTGGCGGACAAAAGCAACGGCTCAGTATTGCGCGTGCGGTTTTAAAAAATCCACCAATAATGATTCTCGACGAAGCAACCTCAGCCTTAGACACCGAAAGTGAACGCTTGGTGCAAAACGCTTTGGAAAATATGATGAGAAATAGAACTTCAATTATAATCGCGCATAGGTTGTCAACCATTCAGAATGCCGATGAAATTGTAGTCATGCAAAAAGGGAAAATCGCTGAACGTGGCTCACACGCCGAACTCTTAGCTAGCAACGGCATCTACAAAAAATTAGTGGAGATGCAGAGTTTTGACTAACCTAATTTAAAATCTATACATAACAGAAAAGGATAGCCATTACAGCTATCCTTTTCGCTTCTATTACCAGATTTGGGGACACTGGTAATATTCGGTAGGTTAAGACGATGTAAACATATAACATATTTTAATACAAAACAAGAAAAATA
>NZ_DAISXK010000044.1:0-22856 GCF_036825875.1 Paucihalobacter sp.
TAAAATTGAAGAAGGTATTCTCTATCAAACCGCCACTTTTAGACCCAAAGGATTGGCCGGTCGCCTGTATTGGTATGCCGTCACGCCATTTCATTGGTTTGTGTTTGATGGGATGATTAACGCTATTGTTAAAGAGAATTAATTAATGAAAAAAGAGCATCTCCCTGAAAAAATGTGCCCGGTTTGCTTGCGTCCATTTTCATGGCGTAAAAAGTGGGAGAAAAATTGGGATGATGTAAAATATTGTAGTGAAAAATGCAGACGCAACAAGTAAAACACCTAGTTTGGTTTAGAAACGATTTAAGAGTAAATGATAACGCGGTTTTAGCCAATGCCGCTAAAAATACTGAAAGTCTTTTGGCTATTTACTGCCTTGACCCAAGACATTTTGAAACCGATAAATTCGGGTTTAAAAAAACTGAAAAATTCAGAGCTAAATTTCTTTTGGAAACTTTAGAGAATCTACAAGAAAATCTTAAAATGCATGGAATTTCTTTATTGGTAATTCAAGGAAAACCTGAAAACATAATTCCTGAAATTTGCAATACCTACGGAGTTGAAACAGTTTTTTTTCAAAAAGAATGGACCCAAGAAGAACGCAATGTTGAAACCCAACTGTCAAAAAACTTAAACGCAAGTACCAAATTACAAAGTGTATTTGACCAGTTTTTGTATCACCCACATGATATTGGCTTGACATTTAAGGAAATTCCTCAAGTGTTTACAGTGTTTAGAAAACATGTTGAAAAACAGAGTCAAGTACGTAGAACCGTTGAAATTCCAATATTTTCGAAAGAAAATCTAGTTAATGATAACAGAGCCATTCCAACACTAAGGGATTTAGGCTTTGAGGAATTTGAAACGCATCCCAACTCGGCTTTCCCATTTAAAGGCGGCGAAACCGAAGCTTTAAACCGATTAAACAACTATTTTTTTGAAACCAAAAAATTAGGAGTTTACAAAAAAACGCGCAACGGATTAATTGGAACCGATTACAGCTCAAAATTTTCGGCGTGGTTGGCCAATGGAAGTATTTCTGCCAGAACTATTTATTGGGCCATCAAGACCTTTGAAAAAGAACAGTTTAAAAATGATTCTACTTATTGGTTGATTTTTGAATTGATTTGGAGAGATTACTTTAAATATGTGTCGCTTAAACACGGCGACGACATCTTTAAAATAGACGGGATATTAAATACCGATTACGATTGGTATCATCATGAAAAAGACATCAATAAATGGATTAACGGCACCACTGCCGAACCCTTTGTGAACGCCAATATGCTCGAGCTCAAGCACACCGGCTTTATGAGTAATCGGGGTCGGCAAAATGTGGCCTCCTACTTTGCCAAAACACTCAAATTAGATTGGCGCATTGGTGCGGCTTATTTTGAGTCGCTCCTACTCGACTACGACGTTCACAGTAATTACGGTAATTGGATGTATGTAGCAGGCGTTGGAAACGACCCGCGCGATCGGGTTTTCAATATTCAATTGCAAGCTAGTAATTATGACCCTAATGGAAAATATCAGCGATTATGGTTACAAAACACTTTATTTTAAATGAAAACAGTAAGACTTATTTTCCCTCATCAACTCTTCAAAGATTCACCCTTGTTTAATCTTGATGGTGATGTTTATTTAATTGAAAGTGATTTGTTTTTCACCCATTATAAATTTCACAAACAGAAAATTGCGTTTCATCGCAGTAGCATGAAGCAATATGGAGCATTTTTACGAGCTGCAGGGTTTAACGTGAATTATATTGAAGCAATTTCTGAACTTGCTGATGTCCGCACTTTGTTGAAACATTTGAAGGAAAACGGTGTCGAGCATATTCATTATATCGGTCCAACTGATGATTGGTTAAATCGTCGAATAACTTCCACCGCAAAAAAGCAAGGCCTTACTTTGAATAAGTTTGAAAATCCATTGTTTATTAACACCACTTCGGATTTATCAGGATTTTTTCAACCCAACAAAAAGAAGTTTTTTCAAACAGCCTTTTATAAAAGTGAGCGCGAAAGACTGGATATTTTGATGACAGGAAATTCGCAACCCAAAGGCGGCAAATGGACCTACGATGATGAAAACCGCTTGAAATATCCTGCAAAACAAACACCACCAGCCATTGCGTTTCCTAAAAGTGACGAATTTTATGAGGAAGCGTTTAATTATGTCAACCAACATTTCAGTAATCACTTTGGTGAACTGGATGCAAAAAACTTATATCCAGCAAATTTTGAAACAGCACAAGCTTGGTTGAATCAATTTTTAAAAGAGCGCTTTAAAGAATTTGGACCTTATGAAGATGCCATAGTCAAAGAGGAAATTATCTTGAATCACAGTTTATTATCACCCTTAATCAACGTGGGTTTGTTGAGTCCGAAATACGTGGTTGATACAGCTATAGAGTTTGCTAGAGCAAATGATATTCCGCTTAATTCCACCGAAGGATTTGTGCGTCAAATTATAGGCTGGCGAGAATTCATAAGAGGTATTTATGAAGTTAAAGGACGTGAGGAACGCACCAAAAATTTCTGGAACTTTAAGCGAAAAATACCCAGATCATTTTACGACGGTACCACAGGTATAGACCCAGTGGACGACAGCATCAAAAAAGTGCTCAAAACTGGTTATAACCATCATATTGAACGCTTGATGATTTTGGGTAACTTTATGTTGCTGTGCGAGTTTGACCCCGACGAAGTGTACCGTTGGTTTATGGAAATGTATATAGATGCTTATGATTGGGTTATGGTACCCAATGTGTATGGCATGAGCCAATTCGCCGATGGCGGACTCATGTCTACCAAACCCTATATAAGTGGAAGTAATTATGTTTTAAAAATGAGCGATTACAAAAAAGGTCAATGGCAGACAACTTGGGATGGTTTGTTTTGGGCGTTCATGGATAAACAACGAGAATTTTTCTTGAGTAATCCCCGACTTGGAATGTTGGTGAGAACCTTCGATAAAATGAGTAAAGACAAACAAATGGCGCACCACGAAAATGCTGCGAAATTCTTAGAACAATTAGATGCACAATAACAAACAAAACCTATCACTAGTTTGGTTAAAACGCGATTTGAGATTGCAAGACAATGAAGCAATCCACAACGCTATGCAAACGGGTAATCGTGTTTTATTGTTGTACGCATTTGAAAATATATTGCTTGAAGATGAGCATTACAGTCAGCGGCACTGGGATTTTATAAAGGAATCGTTGAGAGATTTAAACGAAAGACTACAAGCTCATAACAGTAAAGTGCTGGTGGTTATGTCGGATATTACGGCAGCCATCAATCAATTATTTCAATTTTATAAAATTGATACTGTGTTTTCGCATCAAGAAACAGGGATTAAAATAACTTATGACCGCGACAAAGATTTTGAACGTTTTTGTAAAAACAGCCTTATAACATGGGTTCAAAATATTAACAACGGTGTAGTAAGAGGTCTAAAAAATCGTGACAAATGGTTCCAAAGTTGGGATGACTATATGATTCAAGACCAAATTGATTTCGATCCAAATCCCAATCAATTATTAACTACTAAAGAAATACAACAACTCGAGAACTATTTTGAATTGGTTGATTTAAAAACCAATGTGCAATCGCCTTTTCAAAAAGGTGGCACTACTATGGGATTAAGATATGCCAAAACTTTTTTTGAAGAACGGCACAAGAATTATATGTTTCACATTTCAAAACCTGATTTGTCAAGAAAGAGTTGCAGTAGGTTATCGCCTTATTTAGCTTGGGGAAATTTAAGCGTGCGGCAAGTATTTCAGCAAGCAGTTTTGGCAAAAGATGGCAAGCCAAATCGGCATTTAGGAGCCTTTGCCTCTAGATTGCGATGGCAAGCTCATTTTATTCAAAAGTTTGAAATGGAATGCAGTATGGAGTTTATGAGTGTCAATAAAGGTTATCACAAACTTAAAAAAACCATTTCGGAGCGGTACCAACAGGCATGGCAAAACGGACAAACCGGATTTCCGCTAATCGATGCTAGCATGCGCTGTTTAAATCAAACAGGTTATTTAAACTTTAGGATGCGCGCTTTGGTGGTGTCGTTTTTCACACATTGTTTATGGCAACCATGGCAAGATGCTTCTCATTATTTATCCAGACAATTTTTAGATTTTGAACCTGGAATTCACTACCCTCAACTTCAAATGCAAGCGGGCGAAACTGGTATCAATACCCTACGGATTTACAATCCGATAAAAAACAGTACCGAGCATGATGCTGATGCTGTCTTTATAAAAAAATGGGTTCCTGAATTGGCCGATTTAGAAATAGCCTTTGTACACGAACCCTATTTGCTAACACCGTTGGAAGAACAGTTATTTAATTTCAAGCTAGGCATCAACTATCCCAAGCCAATAGTAGAACTTCAAAAAAGTCGCAAACACGCTTCCGAAATTTTATGGGCGATGCAAAAACAAAAAGACGTTCAGGGTGAAAGTATAAGAATTTTAAATAGACACACTTTATCCAATCGAAAAGAGCTTCTAAAAAATAGATAGATACCTTTTGCTCAATACTTTGTTGTTCCTGTTATTTTAAAGTGTTAATTATTGTTTAACTATTCGATTAAAACATTAAACATTTTGTATCTTTGAGTAAGATTTAAAAGACATGGTTCTAGATACAACACACAACAACAAGGAACACGATAATTTAATTAATGATATCGTTGGAAAGCCGTATTCTTTTCTCCAGTCGATAAAGCTGAAAGGTATTGGTTCAAAGCGAATGATGATTGCAGAGGTAAGTCCTAACTTTCAATCGTACATGAACAGCATTGCCGATATTAACTACGGTAATATTGAAATGCGTCCGAACGGAATTTTATTATACATCAATAAAGGATTAAAGAATTTTACGTGGGTTATTCCATATTATCAATTGGTAATCTACAAAACCAACGGCGCTAGCATTCATGCTCAGGGTAGATTTGTACGATTCACCAATAATAAATTGTTGAAAGAAAATAAATTATTTTTTAACAAACTGTTAGATGCCAAGGTAAAATACGACTTACAGTATGAAATGCCATATTAATGAAAGAATTAAATGACATAGAAATTGATAGAATCATCGAAATGGCATGGGAAGATCGCACAACCTTCGACGCTATTTTGTTTCAATTCAATTTAAAAGAACAAGATGTGATTGACCTAATGCGCCGAGAAATGAAGCCAAGTAGCTTTAAAATGTGGAGAAAACGCGTTAGTGGAAGAAAAACAAAACACGCCAAACTTAGAGAATTTACCGATGGTAGATTTAAGTGCAGCAGACAAAAGAGTATATCAAATAACTCCATTTCAAAAAGATAAATCGTGCTTTGCCTTAAGCCTGGAGTTCTTAAGGACAGCACACTAAAAAGACGCTATGAATACAGAAAAATTAGTACTTAAAAAACAAGTGAATGGTAAAAAATTAAACGGTTTTACCATAGAAGACATAGGTGATGACCACCTCTACACAGGACTTGAAACTCCTATGAAGCCAGACGCCTTTAAAATGTCTGACCAAGAAAAAAAAGAAAGAATTGCCATTTTATTTAGTGAAATTATGGACGTAATGGGTTTAGACCTTACAGACGATTCTTTACAAGGAACACCAGATCGTGTTGCGAAAATGTACATCGATGAAATATTCTCAGGATTAAATCCGAAGAATAAGCCAAAGGTAGCTTTGTTTGATAACAAATATCAATACAATCAAATGTTGGTTGAAAAAAATATTACTTTTTATTCCAACTGCGAACACCATTTTGTGCCGATTATTGGCAAAGCGCATGTTGCTTATATTTCTTCCGGAAAAGTAATAGGCTTATCAAAATTAAATCGTATAGTGCAGTTTTACGCAAAACGTCCACAAGTACAAGAGCGTTTAACCAATCAAATTGGTAAAGATCTTCAAGAAATTTTAGAAACTGAGGATGTAGCAATTATTTTAGACGCCAAACACCTTTGTGTATCTTCAAGAGGTATAAAGGATGATACCTCGGCCACGGTAACTACATTTTACGGTGGAGCATTTAATAATCCTGATAAAATTAGAGAATTGCAAAACTATTTAAAAGATTAGATTATGGATTTATTGAACCAAGCTCAGGAATTTGAACAGAGAAAATTCAAGTTTAAAACAACAAGTGATCGCATTGTTGCGGCAAGAGAAGCTAAGGAATTGATATTGAGTTTAAACGAAATATACAAGAAAAAGAAAGATGCCAAAATTATGGAGGTTATGAAACGCCTCACCGCTATCAAACAAAAAATTGAAAAGCGGTTAAAAGGTGTGCCATTAACCGCATAAACGTTAAAAGCCAAAGGTATTCTAAATTGAAATCTTTGGCTTTTTTTAAAAATTTAAAATAAAGTTAAAAAATAATTAAATGAAAACTTACATCATTATAGGCGGAAGTAAAGGTATTGGAAATGCTATTGTGAATTCCCTTTTAAACGACAACAAAGTCATAAATATCAGTAGAACTGCACCCGAAAATACTCATCATAATTTAACCCATTACAACTGTGACGTATTATCTGACGAATTACCAGAAATTAGCGAAGCTGCCGGCTTAGTTTATGCACCAGGAAGTATCAATCTAAAACCAATAAATAGGTTGAGCATTGAAGATTTTCAAAATGATTTCAACATCAATGTAATTGGTGCTGTAAAGGCCATTCAAAAATATTTACCAATTTTGAAAAACGGACATAATCCTTCTATTTTATTATTTAGTACAGTCGCCGCAAAATTAGGTATGCCCTTCCACGCTAGTGTGGCAGCGGCTAAATCGGCTGTTGAAGGTTTAACCATTTCGTTAGGCGCTGAATTGGCTCCAACTATAAGGGTGAATGCGATTGCTCCAACCGTGACCAATACAGATTTAGCATCTAAATTGCTCCGCAACGATAAAATGATTGAAAATATGAACGAGCGTCATCCAATGAAAACTTTCTTACAGCCAGAAAATGTTGCTGATATGGCACATTTTTTACTTTCAGATAAGGCTTCTAAAATTTCAGGACAAATTTTTGAATTAGATTGTGGCATTGTTAGCTTTAAATTATAAAACTATGAATCCAATAAAAGTATTTGCTAATACCTTGTTTCAAAACAACAATTCACCCGAAACCGAACCAAAATCGTCTATATACGATATTGAAATCAATAGTTTACAAAGCGAAAAAATCGTGCTGCCCGAATTTAAAGGCAAATTCATGCTTTTTGTAAATGTGGCCTCCAAATGCGGATTTACACCACAATACAAAGACTTAGAAAAACTCTATCAAACCTATAAAGAACGCTTGGTGGTGATTGGTGTACCTTGTAATCAGTTTGGAAACCAAGAACCTGGAAGTGCCGACGACATTCAAGAATTTTGCGAAATAAATTACGGCGTTTCGTTTCTCATCACTGAAAAAGTGGATGTGAAAGGCAACAATCAGCACCCTTTATACAAATGGCTTACTAATAAATTTATAAACGGAAAAAAAGATAGTTCCGTTAAGTGGAATTTTCATAAATTTTTGGTTAATCCTGAAGGAATTTTGGTAGATTCGTATGGCTCAATGACAAGTCCTATGAGTTCAAAAATTACGAAACACTTAAAATGAAGTTTGGCTATTTATTAGTTCTTTTTCTTATTTTAAATTTCGGTGGATTAGCCATCGGTAGCTGGCTTATGGGTGAAGGCCCAAGTTCCAATTGGTATATGAATCTGAATAAAGCTTCATGGACGCCACCAGGTTGGGTTTTTGGCGCAGCTTGGACACTCATTATGTTTTGTTTTTCAATTTATTTAACTTACTTTTTCAAAACTGAAGTAAGCAACTTTAAAATTGGTTTATTTGTCGTTTTATGGTTGTTGAATGTAAGTTGGAATTATTTCTTTTTCAACCAACAGCAAGTGCTTTTTGCCTTGTTTGTGATAATCACATTAACATTGCTCATTTTGTTTTTAACATTATTTTACGTTCAACAATTTAAGGCAAAACAATTGTTACTATTACCTTACGCCATCTGGCTTTTAATTGCCAGTTCATTAAATGCTTACGTTTATTTTTATAATTAAAATTCATGAAACTATATACCTTACACGCCACTCAAAAGCTACCAATTAGCTTAGAGGACGCTTGGGAATTCTTATCAAATCCAGCTAATCTCAAAGTCATCACACCAGAATATATGACTTTCAAAATTGTTTCAGGTGGAGATAGACCCATGTATGCGGGTCAAATGATAGAATATATTGTAACACCACTTTTAGGAATTAAAACCAGTTGGGTTTCTGAAATTACCCATGTTGAGCCACTTAAATACTTCGTGGATGAGCAACGTTACGGTCCATACGCCATGTGGCATCACAAACATTTTATAAAAGCAATTGAAGGTGGCGTTGAAATGGAAGATTTGATACATTATAAAGTGCCTTTAGGGTTTTTAGGAAAATTGGTACTCCCATATTTGGTAAAGCCCAAATTACAAGAAATATTTGATTACCGAACACAAGCCTTAGAGACTAAATTCGGCAAATACCATTCAAAATAATAGAGTTATAATGCAAAAAGTGAATGTTTTTTGGTTTAGAAGAGACTTAAGGTTAGATGACAATACCGGTTTATATAACGCGTTGATTGAAAACCTACCTGTGTTACCCATATTTATATTTGATTCTGAAATTCTTGATAAACTGCCCAAAAACGATAGCAGAGTCAATTTTATTCACGATACCATTTCTAACATTAACCAACAACTAAAAAAACACAATAGCTGTATCGCCATATACCATGGTAAACCATTAGAAATATTTGAAAATTTAATCGAAAAATTTGAGATTGAAAACGTTTTCACCAACCGAGATTACGAACCATATGCTACAGAACGCGACTTAACCACGTCAAACTTTCTGAGTGCTAAAAACATCGATTTCAAAACCTTTAAAGACCAAGTTATTTTTGAAAAAAGCGAGGTAGTTAAAAATGATGGTGATCCTTATGTAGTTTATACACCTTTCTCCAGAAAGTGGTTAGAACATTTTAAGCCTGAAGATACTCTCCCCTACAAATCAGAAAATTTACTTGACAATTGCATAAAAGATACATCGCTGCCATTTTTAAGTTTAAGTGACATCGGATTTAATTCATCGGATATAAAAGTTGCCGATTACGATGTTGACGCTGATCTCATTGATGCTTACGAAGCTACAAGAAACTTTCCCGCCCATGACGAAACCTCTCGGGTTGGTCCACATTTGAGGTTTGGCACTATTAGCATTAGAAAACTTGTTGATAAAGCTTCAAAACGTGAGAATATCACCTATTTAAAAGAATTAATTTGGCGTGAATTTTTTATGCAAATTCTCTGGCATTTTCCTCATACGTCAACCAAGAGTTTCAAGCCCCAGTACGACCGCATCGAGTGGCGCAACAACGAAGCTGAGTTTAAAAAATGGTGTGAAGGAAACACTGGCTATCCTTTGGTAGATGCAGGCATGCGCCAACTCAACGAAACTGGATTTATGCACAATCGCATACGAATGTTAGTTGGAAGTTTTTTATGCAAGCACTTGCTCATTGATTGGCGATGGGGAGAAGCTTATTTTGCTGAAAAACTTCATGATTATGAAATGGCAAGCAACGTTGGTAACTGGCAATGGGTTGCAGGATGTGGTGTAGATGCGGCGCCATATTTCAGAATTTTTAATCCCACTACTCAGATAGATAAATTTGACAAAGACCATAAATACATCAACAAGTGGGTAAAAAACCTAAATAGCTTAGAATATCCATCAGAAATGGTAGATCATAAAATGGCACGGGAACGTTGCTTAAAGGTTTATAAAGCTGCGGTTTCTTAAAATATTTACTTACAGTTTAGTTTTAGTGCAGATTCTAATCCATTTATTGCATTGGCACGCTGCTCTCTTGTCATATTTTCGATTGCGTCGGCTAGCGTATCTGCACCTTCCGAAATAGACATAGGTAAAGATGGTAAGTTTGCACATTCCTTCCATTTTTTTATAAAGTCATCGGCATGTGCTAACACTTCAAACGACGCTCCTCGTTGTGCCGCCCCTAATGCAGATTTTAAAGCCACAAAAATTGGACAAACACATTCAGGCTGGTCCTTTAAAACTAGTAAACCACCAATTATAGTTCCTATTTTAGTGTTGCCGGTTAAATCGTCTAATGCCCCAAGTCCAATCAATTCTACCAAATCTTCGAACGCATCATCACCTGCACTACCATTTTTTATATCGTCTATTAAATCTTTAATTTCTTGATCCTTCTTGGCCCGATTTGCACGTACGGCGTCTCTCTTTCTCTTCTCCTCAGCTGCAATACGTGCAGCATCAGCCTCAGCTTGAGCTTTTTTGGCTATTTCATTTTGAGCGTCGGAAATATCGCTCAAGGCATCCGATAAATCATCATCGAGCGTATCAATATCTTTACTATTGTCGTCATAGTCCTTCTCAGTATCACTTATATCTGAGGCTATTTTAGATTCTAAGGCTTTCTTTTTATTAATAATATTGTTAAAATCGTTCCAAAAATCTTCCCATTCTTGCGCGTTTGTGGGACATTTATCATTAAGCAATGCCTTCAATTCATCTTTAAAATCACATAAGTCGGGATGGTCCTCACACCATTTATTCAACAAATTTTCAAGTGCCTTTTTTATAGATTCACAAATATCCTCTATCGCACTTTTCAATATAGCGCTTTGATCGGCCGCATCATTGATGGCGTCTTCCTGTTCACTAATTTCACTGTCGTAATCATCACATAAATTTTTGGTATCTTGAATGGCTTGCTCTAAGCGATTTGTGTCGTTTTTACAGGCTTCCAACGCATCTATTAAATTGGACAAATCCTTTCTCATTTGTCTTATTTCATCACGTGACTTTTTTGATGTTTTATCGTATGAATGTAGCATTACACCAGTAAACTTTAAATTGTAGCCTCCTTCGCCATCTAATGTGATTTCAGCAGTAATACCCATTTTCATTAAATAGGCAGAGGTTAATTTACTAATGGCCTTTTCAATGGCATTCTCCAACTCAGCACAATCGTTTTTGCGTTTAGCAAGTTCCGACTTCAATTCGGCAATCCTATTTTCACAATCGTTCTTCTTATTTTTTGTTTCTGTAATAATGTTATTCGCCATTGAAGAATGGTCACCAGCATCGGCAATAGAATCGAGAATGTTCCTTATTTTGTCACCTAACACATCTGGATAATTATCTAAAATTTTATTAATAAAAACTAACTCGTTATAGCGCAGATCTAACGAATCCATCAACCTTAATAGACTATCTCTTTCATTCAATTTTGCTTCTTTGGCTACTCTAGCTTTGTTGGCTCTGGATTGGCCATCCGAAATTTTTCTTTCTAATTCAGGATAATAATACGAAAAATCATAACTGTGATCCTTTATGACATAGATGGTTTGTTGGGTGTCTTCAGTATTAAAAGATAAGACGTTAACCTGATTATCCAGTTCACTATCCGCGATAAGCAAGAAGTTGGGTCTTATAAGGTAATTTTGAATGCTGGAAATCTTAGCCTTACTTGAATATTCGTTTCCTATTTCAGGAATATGATTTTCAGGATTATGTATATAAATTGTATCGTTTTGGAATTGATAAAAAACAATATCATTAATCCTTTTTCTATTTAAATTAATAGATGGAAAAGTGGTTGATAATTTTCTTTGGTTATAATCGAGCTGATAGTTGAAGTCCATATTTTTCCAATAATCAGGCAGATTCCGCCGTGTTGGTAATTTGACGCTTTCAACTTGGTCTATGATTAAGGTTTCCTGTTGATTAGGTAGCTTTTTACGGTGATTTAAGCTTACACTAAGACCGATTCCGAAATTGGCAGCCATAGCATCATCAATCAGTAATAATTTCCCTTCAGCATAAACACCTAATGCTAGAGTGCTTTTTGGGTTAAATAATAGTTGCGATGAAATTGAAAATCCTGGAATTATAAAAGATTCTTTAGCTTCGTAATCAAAACTAAAGTCCCTTACCGTAGCAGTAACAGGATTGTATGATACATACTGAATTATTGGACCAGCATCGATAAATAGATTAGATTTTGAATTGGTATTAAAACTAATTCCAACACTGACATCAACTATATTTCTTTCAGATTTAAATCGGCTAGGTTCCACAGATTCATCATTAATTTCTGGATTGAAATAGAGAATATCAAAATTTTGATGATGTGTTCCAGAAATCCATCCTACACTTCCAAAAAAACCAAGACGACCTTTACCAAAATGACGAAATCTATAACTAATAGCAACTGAATTAGACAATTCTATCGACTGAAAATTAGTGCCCTCTATAAATTCCCCATTGAGTTCATTAGAAATACCTACCAGCCAATTCTCATTATTGAAAATTGCATCATTAAATTGAATATTTAAAGGTGCTTTAAAGAAATAGTTTTCTGAGGAATTAGTGCTTAAGTATCCCAGATTAATAGAAGAATGAGTTTGCCCAATACTTTCAAAACTGAACGAACTAAATATTAAAAGAAAAACGATATGTTTTACACAAAACATTAACATTTTTTATGTAAATATAACAATTTTTTAACATAAATGTAACATAAGCCTTTATTTTTATCTTAAACTTCTGACAACTAGTTATCTAAAAACAAGTAAAAAGAGGAGATAAGTTTGGAATGCCTGATTCAAAAATTTGTACGATAAAATATTCTACGATTCAAACAATAATTCTTTTGCTGCGTCGTTAGCCATTTAATGTAGTTGGTTATTATTTGAGAAGTTTAGCAACTACACCATGTGAACCATTCCATAAACAATTTCGAAAAGCTCTGGATTTCAGAGCTTTTCTGATGTCTATATCCGTTCTATTTTAGCACCTATGGCACGTAAACGTTCATCTATACGCTCGTAACCACGATCTATTTGCTCGATGTTATGAATTACCGAAGTTCCTTTAGCGGAAAGTGCGGCGATAAGTAATGAGATACCAGCTCTAATATCTGGTGAGGTCATTACGGTTGACTTCAATTGCGACTTAAAATTATGGCCAATAACAGTTGCGCGATGCGGATCACATAAAATAATTTTCGCGCCCATATCAATCAATTTATCAACAAAGAACAAACGACTTTCAAACATTTTTTGATGAATGAGTACTTCACCTTCAGCCTGCGTAGCAATTACTAAAACGATACTCAATAAATCAGGCGTAAATCCTGGCCATGGTGCATCGGCAATGGTTAATATTGAACCATCTATAAACTTTTGTATGGTATATCCGTTGGTATGTGCTGGGATATAAATATCGTCGCCTTTTTGTTCCACAGTAATGCCCAGTTTTCTGAAAACATTGGGGATTTGACCCAAGTCCTTCCAGCTAACATCTTTAATGGTAAGTTCGCTTTTGGTCATAGCTGCCAGTCCAATCCAACTACCTATTTCAATCATATCCGGCAGCATGGTATGTGTGGTTCCACCTAATTCTTTAACGCCTTCTATAGTGAGCAAATTTGAACCAACACCAGTTATTTTGGCGCCCATTCTATTCAACATATTACACAATTGTTGTAAATAAGGTTCACATGCTGCGTTATAAATGGAAGTTTTTCCCTTGGCTAATACCGCAGCCATTACAATATTTGCGGTTCCAGTTACAGAAGCTTCATCCAATAACATATCAGTTCCAATAAGTTCTTTAGCTTCAACGCCATAGAAGTGGTCCTCCCGATTGTATCTAAAACTTGCACCAAGCTTTATAAAACCTTCAAAATGCGTGTCTAATCTACGACGGCCAATTTTATCACCACCAGGTTTGGGAATATAACCTCTTCCAAATCTGGCAAGCAACGGTCCAACTATCATAATAGAACCGCGTAAACTTCCACCGTCTATTTTAAATTGTTCCGACTCCAAATATTTCATATTAATATCGTCTGCTTGAAATTCATAAGAATTTGCCCCTTGAGCAGAGACTTTAACACCTAACTTGCCCAAAAGGGTAATTAGCTTATTAACATCTACAATATCTGGAATGTTGTTTATGGTAATTTTTTGATCGGTAAGTAGTACAGCACACAAAATTTGAAGTGCTTCGTTTTTGGCGCCTTGCGGTTTTATACTTCCTTTTAATTGATGACCGCCTTCAATTTTGAATGTTCCCATAGATTAATAACGCTTTCTACTAGTACGATTGTTATGTTGAGGTTTTTTTGTTTTTTTATTGCTAGCGTATTTTTTCTTTGAACGCATTAGGCTATTAGCATCGCTTAAATCGTCAAATGAAGATTTAACTTTTAGTTGATTGTTAGACAATTCGGCCAAATGTGCTAAAATTACATCATCCTCAACCGTATCTTTATTCCAGTTTAAAAAACACTTTTTCATGTGGTTAGCAATGGTATAAACTAAGGCATCTTTTAAATCGCCATCTTCCCAGGTTACAGCTACATCGATCATAGTTTTGATGTTATTGCCATAAAACCTGTATTTAGGATGGTTTTGTGGATACTTAAGCGGTTCTGGTCTTTGCTGCAGAACTTCTCTTAGGGGAATGGGATAAGGCGAATCTACATCTAAATCAAAATCAGCCATAATAAAAAGCTGATCCCATAGTTTATGCTGAAAATCAGGCACATCTCTTAAATGAGGCTGAAGATTGCCCATTACCGATATAATAGATTTTGCTACTTTATTGCGTTCTTCTTTCGTTTCACGTGACTTAGCGAAGTTGATCATTTTTTGCATATGTCGTCCGTATTCTGGAATGATCAAATGCTCACGTTCTGTGTTGTATTCTAAATCGTCAATCAAAATTTAAATTAGGTATTGAATGTTAATAAATTGAAGTTGTACTTCAGGTCGCAAAATACAAAAAATTAATAACTATTGTGCCATTAGTCTATAAGGAAATAACGCCTTCGACGCGTTCTGCCACTATTTTATATTTATTTATAACAGCATCGGGATTTTTCATTGTTACATGAACTGAAACACTAGTATAATTACCATTTTTCGAAGGTTTAGTATCAATAACGGCCCCAACATTATCAAATATATCTTGGATGTCTTTAATTTTTTCTTTGTTGGTTTTTACAATAAATTTAAATAAATATTGTGTTGGCCACAAGGACGTATCTTGAAGTTGTATTTTTAATTTCTGATAAAACTGATCTGTATTATTATCTTGACTCATTACTCATTTTTAATATGCAAAGATACATTTTATATCACATTTTTTATTTCGTTGAATAATTACGAATTTTACACATAAAAATAACGCATTGCATACTACAAAAATTGTAATCACCGGCGGACCTGGAACAGGAAAATCTTCAATCATCAACGGACTCATAAAACGCGGCTATTTTTGTTTAGAAGAAATATCCCGACAAGTCACCTTAGAAGCTAGAAAAGAAGGTACAGAGCAGCTGTTTTTAACGAACCCTTTATTATTTAGCCAGAAGATTTTAACTGCCAGAAAGCAGCAATTTACAGATGCCGAAAACAGCGCGAAATCACTCATATTTTTTGATCGTGGTATGCCCGATGTGTTGGCTTATATGAATTTTATTGGCGATTCTTATCCAGAAGAATTTGTGAATGAATGTAAAAACCACAGTTATGATGCCGTATTTGTTTTAAAACCTTGGAAGGCAATTTTTAAAAGCGATTCCGAGCGTTACGAAACCTTTGAGCAGGCAGTTGAAATTCATGATTTTTTGATAAATATTTATAGCCAATTTAACTATCAACTAAACGATGTTCCTTTTGGAACAGTAGACGAGCGTATTGATTATATTTTAAATCACTTTTAATCAAATTTGATGAGTCATCCTATAACAATATTAGAACGCTACTGGCAACATACGGCGTTTAGACCTTTTCAGGAAGACATTATCAGCGCCGTTTTGGAAAATGAGGATGTTTTAGCTATTTTACCAACAGGTGGCGGAAAATCTGTTTGCTTTCAAATTCCAGCGCTTATAAAACCTGGTATTTGCATTGTTATTTCACCGTTAATAGCCTTGATGAAAGACCAAGTTAATACCTTAAAATCAAAAGGAATAAAGGCGATGGCATTAACTAGTGGCATATCATACAGTGAGTTAGACACTTTATTAGACAACTGTATTTATGGCAATTATAAATTTTTATACATATCACCAGAGCGGCTGCAGCAAGCGTTGGTACAAGAGCGCATTCAGCAAATGAATGTAAATTTAATAGCCGTAGATGAAGCGCACTGTATTTCGCAATGGGGTCATGACTTTAGACCAGCCTACAAACACATTAAACTGTTACGCACTTTGCAGCCAAGCGTTAATGTTTTAGCCTTAACGGCCACAGCCAGACCAATTGTGGCTGAAGAAATTGTCAAAGATCTGGACCTGATTGCTGTAAAGCGTTTTCAAGCCTCCTTTCAGCGTGAAAATATTGCTTATCACAATGTATATACTGAAGATAAATATTTTCACTTACAAGAAATTTTACAAACACATCCAGGAGCCTCCATTATTTATGTTAGAAATAGAAAAGCAACCATTGAGATATCAGAATTTTTAAAAACTTGTGGATATGCAGCGACGTTTTTTCACGGAGGTATTAGTCATACCGAAAAACAAGAACGACTTTACAGTTGGACACATAACAGAACACCTGTAATGGTAGCCACTACTGCCTTTGGAATGGGAATTGACAAACCTGATGTGCGCAGCATCGTTCATTTTAATTTGCCTGAAAGCTTAGAAAGTTATTATCAAGAATCCGGACGTGCAGGCAGAGATAATCAACCAGCATATGCCTTTATATTAAAACGAAAAGGTGATGATGACCAACTTAAGCAACAATTTTTGAATAATTTACCCAGTATTTCCTATTTAAAAACAGTTTATAAAAAGCTGAATAATTATTTTAGAATTCCATACGGCGAGGGTCAAGAAGACACACACCAATTTAACTTTAATACTTTTTGCAGCACATATCAACTAGCAGCAGGAATTACTTACAATGCACTTAAAATTTTAGATAGACATAGCATTATCAATTTAAATCAACAATTCAATTATGTGAGCAAAGTTCAAATTGTGGTTAGTAGCGCTACGGTTTTTTCATACCTAGAAAAACAGCCGCATCAAGAATTGGTTTTAAAAGCACTCTTACGAACCTATGGTGGTATTTTTGATTTTGAAACGCAAATCAATATTGGTCTGATTGCACAAAAAATTAATGTGTCTGATACGCAACTAATCAATGCCTTAAAACAATTAGTAAAAGATGAAATGATTAGCTTTCATCACGCCAATACTGATGCAGAAGTTACTTTTTTGGTGCCAAGAGAAGATGATATTACCATAAATATTATAGCCAAGGAAGTTGAAAAACAACATCAAATAAAACACCAGCACGTTAATGCCGTTTTAAATTATGTGAATAATACTAAAGAATGTTTAAATAGTCAATTACTACATTTTTTCGGGGAGACTTCCAAAACTGCTTGTGAAATTTGTTCGGTATGTTTGCAACATGAGGTAAGCCAAAATGAAATAGACCCATCATTTATTCTTAAAGAAATACTATTGCATTTACAAACAGAAACCTTGAGTTCACGATCTTTAATTGCCGCATTAAAATTGAATAGTAATATAGTTTTAGAAGCCTTAAAATTAGGCTTAGAATTAAATAAAATTGAAATCACAAGTAAAAACACTTATCAATTAAAACAAAAATCATAACCATGCGTGACTTACGAATTGTATTTATGGGAACTCCTGATTTTGCTGTAGGCAGCTTAAAAGCACTTGTGGAAGCCAACCATAATATCGTTGGCGTTATAACAGCACCTGACAAACCAGCAGGACGTGGACAAAAATTACAGCAATCTGCAGTAAAAATCTATGCTTTAAAAAACCAGATAAAAGTCTTGCAACCCACAAATTTAAAAAGTGAAGCATTTTTAAAGGAATTAAAAGCGCTCGATGCCAACTTGCAAATTGTGGTGGCATTTAGAATGTTGCCAGAAATTGTTTGGAGCATGCCTGCTTATGGCACCTTTAATCTACACGCGTCATTATTGCCAGATTATCGCGGAGCTGCGCCCATTCATTGGTCTATTATTAATGGTGAAAATGAAACAGGGGTTACTACATTTTTTATTGATGAAAAAATAGATACAGGTGCTATTATCGCCTTCAAGAAAACAGATATTTCAACTACTGAAACGGTTGGCTCATTACACGACAAACTGACGTACTTGGGAAGTGAGTTAGTCCTTGAAACGGTTTCATTAATTGCTGACGATAAAGTGCAAACGACCATTCAGCCAGAAGTTTCTAATTTAAAAACCGCTTATAAACTTCACAAGAATAATTGTAAGATAGACTGGAATCAAGATCTAGACACTATTTGCAATAAAATACGTGGTTTAAATCCGTTTCCATCGGCTTGGACGACCTTACACAATAATGAAGACGTTTTAGACATTAAGCTTTATGATATTAAAAAGATCCTAGAAGACCATCCTTTCAAAAACGGTAAAGTGATTGTAGAAAACGGAACTATTAAAATTTCTGTGAAACACGGATTTGTTAAAATTGAAACACTACAACTCCCAGGCAAACGAAAAATGGATGCTAAAGACCTTTTAAACGGATTTCAATTTAGCGAATCGGCCTATGTTGTATAAGTGCCTTATTTTACTAGGATTATGAAAATTCCGATGAAATGCACTTCCTTTATTAACATTTCTTTAAAGTTATTAACAAAAACTGGTTTTTCCCTTGCTATTACTTGCGTGGCAGTAGAATCCGTATAAATTTGTAAGAGGATTTAACAAAATACGTTTTACCCAACTATTTAATAATTAAAAATTTAAATTTATGAACAAAACAGATTTAATCAATGGAATGGCAGAACATGCTGGAATTACAAAAGCCGCTGCTAAAAAAGCCTTAGATTCACTTTTAGGTGATATAGAAGGATCACTTAAGAAAGGTAATAGAGTTTCTTTAGTTGGATTTGGATCTTGGTCAGTTTCTAAAAGAGCTGCAAGAGAAGGAAGAAACCCACAAACAGGAAAAACTATCAAAATTAAAGCTAAAAACGTAGTGAAATTTAAAGCTGGTTCAGATTTGAGCAACGCTGTCAATTAATTATAGTTCGATGAATATTGAAAAGCCTGCTCCAACAAAGCAGGCTTTTTTCGTATAAAACCACTCAATCTATTGGTTTTTATAAAAATATATTATAGTTTTAAATAAAATCTTTAGCTATGACTTCGCAACGTATCAAAAAAGGAGATTTACTTATTGCCGAACCATCGATTATTGGTGATATCAATTTTAATCGTGCGGTTATTTTATTGGCCGACCACAATGTTACAGGTTCAATCGGATTTATTTTGAACAAGCAATTAAACTATACGCTTAAAGATCTTATTCAGAATACAGAGTCTGATTTTACAGTATATAATGGCGGACCTGTAGAACAGGATAATCTTTACTTTGTTCACAATAAACCAGAACTGATTCCTGAAAGCATAGAAATATCAAACGGAATTTATTGGGGTGGCGATTTTGAAATTGCGCTTTCGTTGGTAAATAGTCACAATATCACTGAACAAGACATCCGATTCTTTTTAGGCTACTCTGGTTGGGATGCCAAACAATTAAAAGAAGAATTATTAGGAAATTCATGGTTAGTATCACCTAACATTTACGAAAACAACTTGCTAGAGCATTGTGATAGTGGTATTTGGAAGCAAAAAATGTTGGAACTAGACGACAACTACAGTATTTGGTCTAATGCCCCTGAACATCCCAGTTATAATTAAATTAAGTACCGATTTTTGTATTCAAATTTCCTAATAATTCCTGAGCAATTTGTGTTTTATAAGTTTTTTTGCGGTAGTGCGTTATGGGTACTATGCCTTTAATCACATTTGTATAGAACAGTTCATCAGCTTTTTGAAGTTCGAAGGTAGAGATAGAACTTTCATCTAATGTGAACTTTTCGTTTTTATTTAAAAGACCTATAAGTTGTTGACGCATAATTCCTTTTAAGCAACCGTCGGTAAGTGGTGGTGTTTTGATAATATTACCGTGAACAAGAAAAATATTTCCATTTAAACATTCAACCACATTTTTACTGTTGTTTAAAAGCAAACAATTATCTAAATCATTTTCTTGCGCATAAATACTACCTAAAATATTGGTGATTTTATTATTTGTTTTTAAGTTTGAAAGCAAACCTTCATTGATAAAGAAATCTTTAAATAAATCAACCTCACACTTTATAACTTCATTAATGACATACTTTGATTCATTCAATAAACTAGAAGAAATACTGAAATTTATTTGTTTTGAAATCGGTAGGTAGTTACCTCCTTCACCTCTGTCGACGGTGATTCTTACACGTGCTATTTTTTGATCTAGACTATTTGCTTCTAAAGTTTTTAAGATTTCAGATTCTAAAAATTCCATAGTAAAACCCATAGGGATTTCCATTCTCATAATCCGCATAGAAGCCATCAGTCTAAAATAATGATCTTCCCAGAACAACGGCTTACCGTTAATCACTTTAATTGTTTCAAACAAGGCGTCCCCATACTTGTAGCCTCTGTTTTCCAAAGACAAAATGGCTGCATTAGCATGTAATTTTCCGTTAAAATTAATCATAAAAAAGTCCCGATTATTAGATCGGGACAAATATAATTGATATTAAAAGTATAGTTGTTAAGCCGAACCTAAAACTTGTTTTAAATCCGAAATTTGGTTGGTCCATAACATTTTGGCTTCCTCAATTTCGTCCTCTTCAGCATAATCGGTTACAATTAAAGACACGTCTTTAGTAATTTCATCCACCTGTATTCTAATTTCAAAAAAATATGGATTGCCATCTTCTTCATCTACCATCCATCTAAATTTAATACGTTCGCCATTTTTCTTACTTAAAAGTTTGGCTTGCTCTTCAGAACCATCCCATATAAAGGTATAAAGTTCGCCTCTAGAATTGACATTGTCAGAAAACCATTCGGACATCCCCGAAGGTGTTGATAGATATTGATATAACAATTGCGGTGAGGCTTGTATTGGGAATTCTAATTCAAACTTTACTTTTTCATCCATAAACTAAAATATTAACGTGCTCAATATATACATTAATTGTTAAGTTTAAAAACGAAATATATAAAATTATTTTCGTGAGGTATGTTTGTTGCCATTAATTTTGTTTTTATATTTGCACCCCATTAATGGCGAGGTAGCTCAGCTGGTTAGAGCGTCGGATTCATAACCCGGAGGTCGGGGGATCGTGCCCCCCTCTCGCTACAAATTAGATTCATTTCAAAATTAACGGTTTAGTTCACACTAAACCGTTTTTTTATGTCAACGTTAAATGAATTGATTACTTTAGGCCTTCAAAATGAATACGATTTGGAACACGATTCAGAATATAAAACTCTTTTTTCAAAGCCTAAAATTTATGACGGCAAAGGAGATTTGAGTAAGCGATGGTATGTGTATTTTTCATATTTAGACCCTAAAACAGGTAAACTAAAAAGATTGAAAAATATATATGGCAAGGCTAACCGTTTCAAAAATAAGGAGAACCGCTATGCGCTGCTTTCACTTTATAGAAAGCAATTACTAAAATTATTAAATGAAGGGTACAATCCTTTTAATGATAATACCGCATTATATCAGCAGAAAAAAGCTCAAATTTCAACTGTAAACTTAACGGAATCTACGAGCCATAGTCATATGGAAATGGCAAATACTAGTAATTCTGAAGCCAATGTTCAAACTTTCAATAATGACAACCTTGATACTGATTTTTTAGAAGAGCCATCTCTCAAAATAAAAGAAGCTTTTGAGCTTGCTATAGAATTAAAAACCAATGTTGTTAATCAACGAACTCTAAATGACTACGAAAACCGTTGTAATCTTTTTTCATTTGAATACTATTGTTATTAGTTCTTCCATAATTGAGGCTGCCTTTAGTGATTTTGGTCTATAATTTCCAGGGTGACCACATTTATTTCTAGTATCCAAACAATCTTCCAAAGAGTCTTTTTCTCCCTTATCAATTATCGCTAGTTCTTGGGCTGATTGCAAAAGTAATGCGTCATTTATATATGCGAAGTCTTCAATCTTTTTTATTTCTTTTGCATTAGGATTGAATTTTTTAAGAGCATTATTTAGAGTTACTTTGCCGTGACCAAATGCTTTCTTACGTAAATTCAGTACCGCAGCATTCCAAGCGAATATTATGCCTGCTCGCAATGAACCCGCATTCATACAAACCAGAGCTTCTTTTAAATAATCAGCTTCATCTTTATCAGGTATCCCTAATATTGCCTGTTCAAAATATTCAACATTAATAGGGTGTTCAACTTCCGTTCTTAAAATAATCTTGTCAAGTGGGCTAAATGGCTTTTTACTAATGTCTCTATTTACTATTAAAGTGAAAAATTCCAATGAATGACTGGAATTCATTTTCAAATTCGCAAGTGTGAATTGTAAAGGATAACCTAGTTGTTGCAAATGAATAATATATGAGTACTTTAATGTTTTAAAAGTTACTTTTTTAGTAATCCCACTTTTAATCACTTGATTTACCAGAATTTTTCTGACTGTCGTGTCCCCGTATTGTTTGCCAGTATGACCACTTTCAAAAACATATTTATTAGGCTTGTTCACCTTGATATGTTGAGTAAGCATTGATTTTACATATTTTGCTAAGACTGCTTCTCTCCTTATTCGCTGGATATTTCGGTTCGATTTGTGCCACTGATTTCGGTCGGTTAGTGCCAGTCGT
>NZ_DAISXK010000045.1:0-22316 GCF_036825875.1 Paucihalobacter sp.
ATGTGGAGAAGATCGGGCTCGAACCGACGACCTCTTGACTGCCAGTCAAGCGCTCTAGCCAACTGAGCTACATCCCCAGATAAATTTCACAATAAAAACGATGTTGAAAATAGTTTAATTTTTCTATTTTCACAGCAATTTTCGGCACAAAAATAACCAATCTAAATGATTAAAAAAGCATCTTTCAAAGATATTGATAATATTATCAAAATTACACAGGCTTGCGCCCTTCGTATGGAACAACAAGGTATTTACCAATGGAATAGCCATTACCCAAGTAGAGCTGCTTTTGAAAATGACTTTAACAATGATGAATTATATGTTACTGAGAAACATAAAAGTATCGTTGGCTGTATGACAATAACACCTAAAATGTCTTTGTACTATAGCACTGTTGAATGGTTAGATACTAATAACAAGGCTATTTACGTGCATCGCTTGGCTATTGACCCCAATTTTCAAGGCAAAGGATTTGCGCAAGAACTGATGAATTTTGCTGAAAACTATGCCAAAAACAATAAGTATCACTCTGTAAGGTTAGATACCTTTTCAAAAAACACCAGAAATCAAAAGTTTTACGAACTTCGCGGCTATAAAAGACTCGGCGAAATTTTCTTTCCTAAACAAAGTGAATTTCCCTTTTACTGCTATCAATTATTACTGTGAGTACTGATATTTCCTTTAAAGCCATTAATAAACTTGCTGTTCCAGCCTTAATTGCAGGTATTTCAGAACCCATACTTTCAATTACCGATACCGCGGTAGTGGGAAATATGGATTTTAATGCTACCGAATCTTTGGCCGCTGTTGGCATAGTTGGTGCTTTTATTTCTATGCTTATTTGGGTTTTGGGTCAAACTAGAAGTGCTATTTCATCTATCGTGTCACAATATTTAGGCGCCGATAAATTGGACCTTGTAAAAAACCTGCCTGCACAAGCCATATATTTAATTACTTCGTTGAGTATTTTAATTATTTTAGCTACTTACCCATTTGCTAAAGAGATATTTAAACTTTACAACGCTTCCGATTTAATTTTAGATTTTAGTGTAACTTATTACCAGATACGAGTGTTCGGTTTTCCTTTCACCTTGTTTACTATTGCAGTTTTTGGCGCTTTTAGAGGACTTCAAAACACCTATTACCCGATGGTTGTCGCACTTGTTGGTGCGAGTTTGAATATTATTTTAGACTTTGTTTTGGTGTATGGAGTAAAAGATATCATCCCAGCAATGCATATTGAAGGCGCTGCTTATGCGAGTGTAATTGCACAGTTTACAATGGCTGTTTTGTCAGGAATTTTTCTGCTCAGAAAAACGGATATACCGCTTCGGTTTACCTTGCTAATTAATAAAGAAATGAAGCGGTTTGTGTTGATGATTGCTAATTTATTCATAAGAACTTTAGCGCTTAATTTGGCACTTTATTTGGCCAGTGCTTTTTCTACTGGATATGGTAAAAATTATATTGCTGCCTATACCATAGCCATTAATCTTTGGTTTTTTGGTGCTTTTTTTATTGATGGTTATGCAAGTGCAGGTAATATTTTGTCGGGGAAGTTATATGGTGCGAAACGGTACAAAGAATTACTAGCCTTAAGCAAAAAACTTATTGTTTACGGTGTTTTAGTAGGAATTGGCTTGGCTCTAGCTGGATATGTTTTCTACAACTTCATTGGTTCTATATTTACCAAAGAGCCTTTAGTGTTAATCGAATTTTATAAGGTTTTTTGGCTGGTATTAGCCATGCAGCCTTTGTGTGCTTTAGCGTTTATTTTTGACGGCGTTTTTAAAGGGCTTGGCCGCATGAAATACCTCCGAAACTTACTGTTAATTTCCACTTTATTTGTATTTATACCAACACTTTTCATTATGGATCATTATGATTTTAAACTGATTGCCGTGTTTACAGCATTCACATTGTGGATTGTAGCACGTGGCATTCCGTTAATAATAAAATTTAATCAAACTTTTAAGCCATTAGCCGAAAACAGTTAATTTTGAATTAACTTAAACCGTAGTTTAAAATGCGCACAAACATTTTGCAAGATTCTATTGAAGAAAAAATACAAAACGCTCCAGATAGCAGTTATGAAATTGGCATCTTCATAGGGTCGATGCTTCCTTTCGTGGTTTTAATTGTTATTGCTTATTTAATTTATAACTACAGTAAAAACCGAAATAAAGAAAAGTAATATGGATGCACTAGGGTTTTTGGGCGGAAATGGCTTATTTTTAATACTAGCAGTAGTTTTAGTGATTGTTTATGTATACAACAAAAAGAAAAAACGTTAATCTATCTAGTTTTTAGCCATCCTGTTATGCTGAGTCTTTGACTATGAACTATTTTTACTTCGTGCTCGATGATCTGACTTTCAAAAATAACCACTCTGCCCGGTAAAGGATAAATGTTTTTCTCAATTTCGTGATTATTTTCATTTAAATATAAGCACAATTCCCCTCCGTTTTCCTTAACCCATCCGTCCTCGTTTAAATAACATACAAAGGACAATTTACGTCTATCGTCATTTTGAAAAGTATCAATATGTCTTTTATAAAACGTGCCTATTTGATAAATGGCATAATGGAATTCTTTATGCAAAATTCCTAAAAAACAGGTTTTATTAAGATAATTAACCAATTGGTTAATCTTATCAAAAAATAATTGCTCAGCATCATCTGCTTTGGTTTCATCCATCCAAAGAATAACGTCGCCACGAATCGATTTTTCAATTGTTTCATTGAGTTTATTGCCAATAGCTGCTTTTTTAAATGAATCATCGTCATACTTTTGCAATAAGGACTGACGCAAAACCTCAACCTCCTCATCTGTAAAAAAATTGTCTATAATACTGTATTGCTGAATTGAAATATCGGTAATAATGCGCTCAAAAAGCGGGTTTTCGGCGAAGTCTAAATGTGCAAAAATGGCGTCCATAGCATGAGCTTAGCTAAAAAATACTACGTATAAAAAGTAACCAAATTTAATCTAAAAACCATTTCGTTAAACAAAATGAATATCTTTGCAAAGTAGTATATTTTGGGGCAAGTCCACGAGGTATATTAAAGGAAAAATATTTAGATTCGAAGCCAATCTTTGGGGATTTAGTTCTCGATAATCGCGTAAAATTTATTTAATGAGTAATATTAGAATTACAAAGCAATTCTCTTTCGAAACGGGTCATGCCTTATACGGTTACGACGGAAAGTGCAAAAACGTGCACGGACACAGCTATAAGCTGTCTGTTACTGTAATTGGAACACCAATTTCAGACCAAAATAATGTGAAATTCGGTATGGTAATCGACTTTAGCGACCTTAAAAAAATAGTTAAAGAAGAAGTGGTTGATGTATTCGACCACGCGACTGTTTTTAATAAAAACACGCCTCATATAGACCTGGCTAATGAACTAAAAAGTCGCGGACACACTGTTATTTTAGCCGACTATCAGCCTACAAGCGAAATGATGGTGATCGATTTTGCTGAAAAAATCATAAAACGCTTACCACAACACATCAACTTACACTCGTTGAAATTACAAGAAACGGAAACCAGTTTTGCCGAATGGTATGCAAAAGATAATTAGGGTCTTACCCCAATTGTTTTGGGGTCAGGCTTTCACTACTCGCTTTCCTATTTGGATAAAACCAAATAAAAAGCGCTCAAACAAACCGTTCAATCCTTAACGCAAACTTTCATTATATTTACCTTATGAATATCCCCGTAGGAAAGAAAGTATATTTCGCATCAGACAATCATCTCGGTGCTCCAACTAAGCAAGCTTCATTTCCGCGTGAAAAAAAATTTGTGGCTTGGTTGGATAGCATAAAAGACGATGCTGCCGCTATTTTTCTATTGGGCGATTTGTTTGATTTTTGGTTTGAATACAAAACCGTTGTTCCAAAAGGTTTTACTAGAACTTTAGGTAAACTTGCAGAAATTAGTGATTCTGGAATCCCAATCTATTATTTTGTCGGTAACCACGATTTATGGATGAATGGCTATTTTGAAGAAGAACTTAATATTCCCGTTTTTCACCAACCCAAAGAATTTAATTTTAATGAGAAAACCTTTTTTATTGGCCACGGTGATGGTTTGGGTCCAGGTGACAAAGGCTACAAGCGCATGAAAAAAGTGTTTACCAACCCGTTTTCTAAATGGTTATTTGGATGGTTGCATCCCGACATTGGTATGCGATTGGGTCATTATTTTTCAGTAAAAAATAAATTAATTTCAGGCGATGAAGATGCCAAGTTTTTAGGCAACGACCAAGAATGGCTGGTACAATACTCAAAACGTAAATTAGAAACCAAGCACTACGATTTTTTTGTATTTGGTCATCGGCATTTACCTTTGGAAATTGAATTAAACACCAGCTCCAAATATTTCAACCTAGGCGATTGGATTAGTCATTATACCTACGGAGTTTTCGATGGAAAAGAGTTTCAACTAAAGCAATTTTAGTTAGAATTTTCGTGTTCTTCCAAGTCTTTTCTTAAGTCCAACCTTCTAAAGGATGGAGAGAAAAAGGCAGTACTCACAGCTGTAATTATAGTCATGGTGCCGCCAAATACGACGGCTGTAACAGTTCCCATTAATTTGGCTGTTACGCCGCTTTCAAAAGCACCCAATTCGTTTGAAGAACCAACAAACATAGAGTTTACAGAAGACACACGACCACGCATATGGTCAGGAGTTTTAAGCTGAAGAATGGTTTGTCTAATCACCATTGAAACACCATCCGTAATACCACTTAAAAATAATGCAATTACCGATACCCAAAATATAGTGGAAACACCGAAAACAATAATACAAACACCAAAACCGAAAACAGCTGCCAAGAGTTTGAGTCCGGCATTTTTACTAATTGGCAAATAAGCCGTGGCAAGCATGGTAATAAATGCACCAACCGCTGGTGCGGCTCTTAAAACGCCAAAACCTTCAGGACCAACTTCCAAAATATCTTGTGCATAAATAGGCAATAGCGCGACTGCACCTCCAAATAAAACCGCCACCATATCCAAGGTGATTGCGCCTAAAATAGCCTTGGTTTTAAATACAAAATTCAAACCTTCTTTGAGACTTTGCATTACTGGCTCACCTATTTTCGGATTCAAAATTGGTTTTCTGTTTATTTTGAAGAGCGTTACAAAAGCCAAAACTACCATGCCAAACACTACAGAAAGCGTCCAATGTACACCTATCCAGTTAATAAAAATTCCCGCTGTTGCAGGACCGAGTACGTTAGCCATTTGCCAGGTAGAGCTGTTCCAGGTAGCTGCATTTGGATAAATTTTCTTCGGAACTATAAGTGCAACTAATGAAAATATGGTAGGGCCAAAAAATGATCTTACAAATCCACCAAAAAACACCAATGCATAAATACAATACAAAATATGATTGGTTTCCCAAGTGCCAACAATTTCTGGCCATGTGAGCAAAAATAGACCCAAACTAATTAACGAAAAGGCGCCTATACATAACAGTAATAAGTTGCGTTTTTCCTTCTGATCAACAATATGCCCCGCAAAAAGCGCCATTGACAAGGCTGGAATAATTTCCATGAGTCCAATTAAACCTAATGATAGTGGATCTTTTGTGATTGAGTAAACTTGCCACTCAATAACAATAAATTGCATGCTCCAGGCAAAAACCAGTGCAAAACGCACCAATAAAAAAATATTGAATTCCTTGATGCGCAGCGCAGCGTAAGGGTCTTTTTTATAATTCATTGACGATTTTTAAACCTTGTGTTCATTTTGATTTAAAAAGATTGTTGAAATTTTGCCAAATTTAATCTAAGTATCTCGTTTCACTGTTTATTATTGATGAAAAAATAAATCAACTTGTTATAAAACACATTCAATATCCTTTAGCTTAAGCTGCAAACTCACATTGCCATTCCATTCGTTTTCATCTATGGAATAAACCGCGCTAAAGGGTTTACGATTCGCCACCAACTCATATTTATGGCCTAAATTAAATCCTATAGCAACAATTCTTTCGGCATTTGGTTGTGAAACTGTTATTCGTAAATGTTTATCGTCTTCACCTACACATTTTCCGTAGCCAGTATCTTTAAGGTTTTCGGTCATAAAAACCGGGGTCATATTACCAGGGCCAAAAGGAGCGAATTGTTTTAAAATGCGCATTAGTTTGTCATTAATGTCACCCAACTCAATTTTTAGATCAATTTTAATTTCTCTTGTAAGTAAGCTACTGGTAATGCTTTTAGTCACTTCATCTTCAAAGGCTTGTTTAAATGCCTCAAAATTTTCTTCTTTTAAAGTTAATCCAGCGGCATATTTATGGCCACCGAATTGTTCAATGTAATCAGTGCAAGCTTCTAAAGCATTGTAAACATCAAAGCCACTAACGGATCGTGCAGAAGCTGCCAGTTTATCGCCGCTTTTGGTAAAAACTAGAGTTGGTCTATAATAAGTATCAATAAGTCTGGATGCCACTATACCTATCACCCCTTTGTGCCAACTTTCATGATAAACTACTGTGGTACATCTGTTTTCTTCTTTGTTGGTTTCAATTTGCGACAAGGCTTCAACTGTGATTTGCTGGTCAGCTTCTTTTCTATCAGTATTGAATTGCTCTATTTCGGAAGCGAATTGAAGCGCCAATTCAAAATTAGATTCCGTTAAAAGTGTTACTGCATAATTACCATGTTTCATTCTGCCAGCGGCATTAATGCGCGGCGCGATGATAAAAACCACATCCGTTATATTTAATTCCTGCTTTTTTTGCTGGTGAATAATGGCTTTAAAACCAGCTCTTGGATTGGTGTTGATAACTTGCAATCCAAAATAGGCAAGCGTTCGGTTTTCTCCAGTAATAGGGACAATATCGGCTCCGATTGCTGTGGCTACTAAATCTAAATATTCTATTAAATCGTCAATCGTTTTACCTTCTTGTTGGGCTAAAGCTTGGATGAGTTTAAAACCAACACCACAGCCACACAATTCTTTAAATGGATATACACAATCGTCACGTTTCGGGTCTAAAACGGCGATGGCTTTTGGAATTTCATCACTAGGCCTGTGGTGATCACAGATTATAAAATCAATTTGCTTTTCTGTGGCATAAGCTACTTTATCGATGGCTTTAATACCACAATCTAAAGCAATAATAAGCGACATGTCGTTGTCGTGCGCAAAATCAATTCCTTTAAACGAAATACCATAACCTTCATCATATCTATCAGGTATATATGTTGCCACATGATTTGTTCGGGTTTTTAAATAGGAGGCCATTAACGCAACAGAAGTGGTGCCGTCAACGTCATAATCACCATAAACTAAAATATTTTCGTTGTTTATTAAGGCTTTTTCAATGCGCGCCACGGCTTTGTCCATATCCTTCATAAGGAATGGATCATGTAAATCGCTCAAGCTTGGTCTGAAAAACTTTTTGGCATCAGCATAAGTTTCAATACCGCGTTGAATCAACAATTTTGCAATAATTTCATTGACCTGAAGTGCCTGTTGTAAGGCTTCAATTTTCTGTTGTTCTGGTATAGGCTTTAGCGTCCAACGCATTTTTTTCAGAGATATATTTTAAGTTTTAAAAAATCAACTTTATATAAGGTCATTTATTAATTATCGTGATAGTGAATTGAAGTTTTTACGGTTGCAAATTTTCTAAACATTTCCATAACACCGCAATATTTTTCTACAGATAAATTTACTGCTTTTTCAATTTTAGCTGGTTCTAAATTATTCCCATAAAAATGATACTCAACTGAAACAGTGTGATAATACATGGGGTGTTCTTCGGTAAGCTCGCCTACAGTTATCATTTTAAAATCTGAAATCGTTGATTTCATTTTTTCCAAAACAGACACCACATCTAAACCAGAGCAACCAGCAAGCGCTGCTAACATCATGGCTTTCGGTCTTAGGCCTTCATTATTCCCACCGTGTTCAGGCGAGGTGTCAATTAAAATTGTTTTTCCGCTTGGGTTATCGGACTCAAATTGCAAATTGCCTTTCCATTCTGTGGTAACTATGTGTGACATAATTGAATATTTTTTTGTTTCTTGTAATTTCAAAAGTACCAATAAAAACCAAAATATGCCACTTGTAACACCACTATCTCCGCATCACGATTTAGAAACAAAGTCGCTTGCAGAATTCTTTAATGAAACGCTAGGATTTTGCCCCAATTCGGTTCTTACCATGCAACACAGACCTGCTATATCAATAGCATTTATCAATTTAAACAAAGCGGTTATGACCAATGAAGGTCGCGTAACTTCGGCTTTAAAACGTATGATGGCGTGGGTAAGCAGCAACGCTTCAGGCTGCAGATATTGCCAAGCCCATGCTGTAAGAGCTGCTGAGCGTTATGGCGCCGAACAAGAACAACTCGATAATATTTGGAACTATAAAACACATCCAGCTTTTTCAGCTGCTGAGCGCGCGGCATTAGATTTTAGCTTGGCGGCTAGTCAAATACCAAATACCGTAAACGAAACCATAAAGAATGAACTTTACAAATACTGGAATGAGGGTGAAATTGTTGAGATGATGGGTGTTATTTCGTTATTTGGCTTTTTAAACCGCTGGAACGATAGTATGGGAACAACGCTTGAAGATGAAGCGGTTGAAACCGGTACGAAGTTTCTTGGGAAGCATGGATGGGACAAAGGAAAACACATTTAAAATAAGTATGACAAAAACATTTACTAAGACGATTTTCAGAACATTTTTAGCGATTTTTTTAATGTTAATGGTTTGCTCGTGTAGTAAAATGAAAGAAAAAAATGATCAATCATTTACTTTCATAGAGCGAGGTGATTATGAAATAGATACATATAACGGGATAACGGTTTATAGATTTCATAAAAGCAATGAGAGACTAAATGGGTATTATGTTGTCGGTAGTGAGCTTACAAAATGGGAAGAGTTTGAGGTTAACAATGGCGTACTTCAGGGAGATTATATAACCTTTCATCCAAATGGTAACGTTTATACACATTCCATATACGAAAATGGTAAATTACATGGTGGAAATAAAGTGTATTTTACCTCAGGTAAAATCAAAAAATTAAACTTTTATAATAAAAATGAACTCTTTGATAAAGAAATGACGTATTTCGAATCTGGTCAAATTAAATCAGAATCCAAAGTTAAAAATGGCGAGATTATAGAATCTGTTTATTATGATCTTTTGGGTAATATTGTTTCTCAAAAGTTTATTGAAAATAACAGAACTATTCGGCAGAAAATTAAGTTTGGAAAAGTGGTTTCGGAGGAAATAGCTTCAAATTATGACAATTTTAATGCTCTCAAATATTACGATGACGACGGTAATTTAGAAATTTATGTCAGGCTGAAGAAAACTGATAACACCACATTTATTATCGAGTTAGACAGTTTGGAAAACGAAATCAAACGGATTGACATGCGCAAAAATCCTGAGGAAGCATTGAAATATAAAAAATACTTTAATTAAGCGCAGCGCTCAAATTACTTCTTTCCTGTCACCACGATAACAATTTCACCTTTAGGTGGTTTTTTGGTATAATGATCTAAAACCTCTTGTGCGGTACCGCGAATGGTTTCTTCATAAAGTTTGGTAAGTTCTCTGGATACGGTGACCTGACGATCTTCGCCAAAATATTCACAAAAATGTTTCAGCGTTTTAAGTAATTTATGTGGACTTTCATAAAATATCATGGTGCGCGTTTCTTCAGCAAGAAACTGCAGACGTGTTTGTCTGCCTTTTTTAACTGGTAAAAATCCTTCAAACACAAATTTATCGTTAGGCAAACCACTATTTACCAAAGCTGGAACAAAGGCTGTGGCTCCTGGTAAGCATTCAATTTCGATATTATTTTCTATGCAAGCGCGACTTAGTAAAAACCCTGGATCAGAAATGGCAGGAGTACCGGCGTCGCTAATAAGCGCGATCGTTATTCCGATTTTTAGTTTATTTATAAGGCCTTCAACCGTTTTGTGTTCGTTGTGCATGTGGTGCGATTGCAACGGACTTGAAATTTCGTAATGTTTCAGCAATTTTCCTGAGGTTCGTGTGTCTTCGGCTAAAATTAAATCGACGGATTTTAAAACCTCAACGGCTCTAAATGTCATGTCTTTTAAATTTCCAATTGGGGTTGGGACAAGGTAAAGTTTACTCATGTATTAGCGATTGAGCGGTGTGTTTGAGCTCTGCTCCCAACTTATTGGAAGCAAGCGAGTAGCGAAAGCGCGGTGCTCACTTTTTTTGAGCAAACACCCAGATTAATTAAATTTAGATTCAACAATAAGCATAAATCGCTCTTCGTAATCTTCCTTGCCTTTCCAATAATTGTAATCGGGCTTAACCATAGTTTGTATAAATGATTTGGCCTCTACATATGAAGTTGACGTATTAAGTTGAGAAACCACGCGGTCGTAATCGCCATTCTTACCATCAAACAAATGCTTAATAAAAGCAATTTTATCGTTTAATCCTATATGTAAAGCTTTCGATTTTAATTGGTCGTTTAAAGATTTTTTGTGTTGCTCATTGGCACTAGAAACGGGTTCGAACTCGGGCATTTGTTCAAAACCGGCAGTAATTTCTTCGAAATCGTTTTTAATTCTGGTATGCTGGTTACCAAAAAAAGCATCTATTTGCTGCGCTTCGTGTGGCATTTGAGACACAATGTCTTTAATTTTTTCCATCACTGGTTCCATAATGTCATCGTCTTCTACATCATCTAAATTTATGTAGAGTTTATCTTCACGCTCTATGGTATCGCTTATTTTATTGTTGAAAGCGGTATCTAACATTTCAAAAAACGACGAATCATTACCAATTGTTGGTATATCACCTTCAAAATTATCATGTGCAAATTTTAGTACAGACAATTTTTCTAAGAGCTGCGCTGTTTCGGCATGAAGTTTTACAACATCTTCTTTTCCTTTTAATTTTAGAATCCGATGTGCAATGCTCATTAATTCTGATTCTAATTTCTTTTTCATATTTTTAATTTAAACTTTTGATATTTACTATTTTTATACCACCTTTAAGCAAACGAAAAAAGGCGACTATTTAGTGTTAAAATTACAAAATGTTTCTCGAAAATACAGTAAATCATAAAGAACAATTTGGATGGATTGAAGTCATATGCGGCTCAATGTTCTCTGGTAAGACCGAAGAATTGATTCGTAGGCTAAGGCGTGCACAATTTGCTAGACAAAAGGTTGAAATTTTTAAACCTACTATTGACGTGCGTTATGACGAGGATAAAGTAGTATCGCACGATGCTAATGAAATTAGATCTACTCCTGTTCCTGCTGCTGCTAATATTCCGATTTTAGCCGATGGCTGTGATGTTGTAGGTATTGATGAAGCCCAGTTTTTCGATGATGAAATTGTACGTGTCTGCAACGACCTCGCAAACAAAGGTGTAAGGGTTATTGTAGCTGGATTAGATATGGATTTTAAAGGCAACCCGTTTGGTCCAATGCCTTACCTTATGGCAACTGCCGAATATATTACCAAAGTACACGCCATCTGCACCAGAACTGGAAACCTTGCACAATACAGCTACAGAAAAGCACGAAGTGAAGAATTAGTTTTATTGGGTGAAGTAGATGAATACGAGCCCTTAAGTAGAGCAGCTTATTATAAATCTATGCAACGCGATAAAATAAGAAACCTGAAAGTAAACGATGCCGAAGAAGTGCCTTCTAAACAAAAAAACAACAATGGCTAAAGCTGAAGAAACTGTTTTAGAGATTGACCTAAAGGCATTAACACATAACTTTAATTACCTCAAATCGAAATTAACGCCAGAAACTAAATTTTTGGCTGTGGTAAAAGCGTTTGCCTATGGTAGCGACGCTATTGAGGTAGCCAAACACTTAGAAAATATTGGTGCCGATTATCTTGCAGTGGCCTATGCCAAAGAAGGTGTTGCTTTAAGGGATGCAGGTGTTAGCTTGCCTATTTTGGTACTTCATCCACAACCTGTAAATTTTAAAACACTTATTGATCGTTGTCTCGAGCCTAGTTTATACAGTATGAATGTCTTGAATGCATTCATCGCAGTAGCCGAAACTTGTGGGCAAAAACAATATCCAGTCCATATTAAATTCAATACAGGTCTCAACAGACTTGGTTTTGATTATAATGATGTTGGAGCTATAACATCGCAGTTAAAGAAAACCAATGCCATTAAAGCAAAATCTTTATTCTCACATATGGCAGCAAGTGAAGACCTTGACGAAGCTGATTTTACCAAACATCAAATTGAGAGTTTTAAAAAAATTGCCGAAGAATTTTCCGGCCAAATTGAATACCAGCCTTGGCTTCACATGTGCAACACTTCTGGGGTTTTGAATTTTCCAGAAGCTCATTTTGATATGGTTCGATGCGGCATTGGTCTATATGGCTTTGGTAATTCGCCTGTAGAAGATAAAAATTTCATTCCTATTGCGAGTTTAAAATCTGTTATCTCTCAAATTCACACTGTCAACAAAGGAGATAGTGTTGGTTATAACCGCGCATTTAAGGCAGAACGAACGGTGAAAACGGCAACAATACCAATTGGCCACGCCGATGGTTTAAACAGAAATTACGGCAAAGGCAATGGTTGTGTATCCATAAATAAACAGAAAGCGCCCATAATAGGTAATGTTTGCATGGATATGATTATGGTAAATGTCACAAATATTGACTGCAATGAAGGCGATGAAGTTGTTATTTTTGATGCTAGTCATACTGCGAACGATTTAGCCAAATCGGCCAATACTATTTCATATGAAATAATTACTTCTATATCGCAAAGGGTTAAGCGCATATACCTAAAATAATTAGCGCAGGTATCATCTCAGAATTAAACATTTTTTACTATTTTGCATTATCCATTACTAACTTAAATTAATGATTATGCTTAAAGAGTTTAAAGAGTTTGCCATTAAAGGCAATTTAGTTGACATTGCTGTTGCTTTTGTTATGGGAGCAGCGTTTAACAAAGTGGTTGCCTCATTTACTGGAGGTATTGTTTCGCCATTAATTGGATTAATATTCAAGGCCGACTTTAAAGATTTAAAGTACACTATTGAAGAAGGTGTTGCCAATGATGCGGGAGAAATTGTTGGAGAAGTATCTATTTTATATGGAGATTTCCTGACCAATGTTATTGATTTTATCATTGTGGCATTTGTGATGTTCATGATTATAAAGAGTATCACTAGAATGAAAAAGAAAGAAGAACCAGCACCAGAAGCTCCAAAAGGCCCAAGCCAAGAAGAATTACTTGCTGAAATCCGCGATTTGTTGAAAAAATAAGATTATCATATTTTTAATTTAAACGGCACTTTTTTAAATGAAAGTAGCCGTTTTTTTTATGTTTTCAATTAAATTAATAAGTATTTTTGCGAAAAATAATGCAATATGAAAGTAGCCGTAGTTGGTGCCACCGGAATGGTAGGCGAAGTAATGTTAAAAGTACTTGAATCTAGAAATTTTCAAATAGATGAGCTTATACCTGTAGCTTCAGAAAAAAGTATAGGTAAACAAATTGAATTTAAAGGCAAAAATTTTACGATTGTTAGTTTAGCCGAGGCTGTTGCTCTTAAACCAAATATTGCATTATTCTCTGCTGGTGGTGAAACTTCTTTAGAATGGGCACCAAAATTTGAAGCAGTTGGTACCACGGTTATAGATAATTCGTCCGCTTGGAGAATGGTTGAAGGTAAAAAATTAATTGTTCCTGAAATTAATGCTAGTTTACTTACGAAGGCAGATAAAATTATAGCAAATCCCAATTGTTCTACTATACAAATGGTAATGGTATTGGCACCATTACACAAAAAATATAAAATTAAACGACTGGTTATTTCCACCTATCAATCCGTTTCTGGTACTGGTGTTAAGGCAGTTAAACAACTCGAAAATGAAATGAATGGTATTAAAGGAGAGATGGCCTATCCTTACCCAATTCATAGAAATGCTTTGCCACATTGTGATGTGTTTGAAGAAAACGGCTATACTAAAGAAGAAATGAAGTTAGTAAAAGAAACTAGAAAAATTCTAAACGATCCATCAATAGCAGTTACCGCAACTGCTGTTCGTATTCCTACTTCTGGTGGTCACAGTGAATCTGTAAATATAGAATTCGAAAACGAATTTAACTTAAGTGATATTAGAGCTTTACTCAGCGAAACTCAAGGCGTAGTGCTTCAAGACAACACCGATACAAATACATATCCAATGCCAATATTTGCACATGGTAAAGATGATGTTTTTGTGGGTCGCATAAGAAGAGACGAGAGTGTCGCAAACGGTTTAAACTGTTGGATTGTTAGCGATAATTTAAGAAAAGGCGCAGCCACAAATGCCGTACAAATTGCTGAATATTTAGTAAATCACAATTTAGTATAATTAAACAAAAGCTAAAAAAACAGCCTCGATTTTCAAGGTTTTCTATTGAGCGGCAAAAAAGTGTTGTTCAACTAATTATTTGTTATTTAAAACAAAATAATTGGTACATTCGGTTTCCAAATTTTACTTTAAGGGATGAAACCTATTCGTGCTATAATATTTTTTCTAATCATTATAAGCTTTTTAAGCTGTAGTGAAGAAGAAAATTATGTGCCTGTTGAAGTAGTTGAGGAACCACAGATTTCTCCAGTCGTTTTCGATCTAGATGCTGTTCCTTATTCAACGCTATCAGCTTATAATTTTTTTGAAGGTAATATTGTCGAACAATCTCCAGTCTATGGTGTACTGCCTTATGATTTAATTACTCCTTTATTTTCAGATTACTCTAAAAAAAAGCGTTTCATTTGGATGCCAAATGATGTTAAGGCAGCCTATACAACAGACGATGCGATTGTAGATTTCCCTTCTGGTTCTGTTATCATAAAAACATTTTACTATGATAATGTGCTGCCTAATTTAACTACGAAAATTATAGAAACAAGACTTATAATTAAAAAAAATGATGCTTATATTTTTGCAAATTACAAATGGAACGAAGACCAAACTGAAGCTTTTTTAGATAACAACGGCAGTTTTGTTAATGTCTCTATCGAAAAAGATAACACCTCTTTAGAAATCAATTATAGAGTTCCATCAGAAACTGAATGTCGCGTTTGCCACAAATCAGTAAATGAATTACCTATACCAATTGGTCCCAAACCACAAAACTTAAACAAATTATTTAACTATATCGACGGCACAAAAAATCAATTGCAAAAGTGGGTCGACATGGGTTATCTTAACAATAATGTGCCTTTAAATATCAATACAATAGTCGATTGGGAAGATGAATCTAAATCATTAGATTTAAGAGCGCGATCTTACTTAGACGTAAATTGCGCCCACTGTCACACAGATGAATTACACTGTGCTTACAGGCCGATTAGACTGTCATTTTCAGACACAGAAAACCCTACCGACGCAGGTGTTTGCGTAGCACCCGAAGAAAATTTTGACAGCTCATTAGTTCATATTGTTTCTCCAGGAAGAAATGATAGGTCTATGCTTTGGTTTAGATTAAATACAACCGATGGCGCAACACGAATGCCATTACTTTCAAGATCGGTTAAACACGATGAAGGAGTTGCCTTAATTGAAGCTTGGATTAATAGTTTAGAATCAAATTGCCAATAACAAATTTTTAAATTTTTATAATGAAACAAATTTTACTCATTTTGGTCACTGGCTTTTTAAGTCACATAATATCAGCACAATCTTTCAATACTTGTTTAGATGCTGCAAGTTCAACAAGTATTGTGGCCAATGTTGTTTACAGTGTTGGAAATATAAATGGAAATCCGCCTCCATTAAACTGTACAGAGAATTCAAATGGTTCAAATGGTGAATGGATAAAATATACTCCAGACGCCGATTATGAAATAATTATAAGTTCTGATTTGTCACAAAACTCTGGAAAAGATACTCGTGTAAATATTTTTGTAGGTGATTGCGGAAGCTTGACTTGTGCAGGTGGAGACGATGATAGTGGTGTCGGCTCAAGTAACTTTTTAAGTGTGGCCACATTAAACGTTTTTCAAGGGAACACTTATTATATAGTTTGGGATAATCGATGGGGCAATAGTAGTAACTTCGATTATGTTTTAACCGAGGGGCCTCAGGCGCCACCACCTCCTGTTAGTCCAGTGACATTTTCTCAGCAAACGATCAATATGCCCGGAAGTAATCGAGGCTTGGTGGATTTAAATGGTGATTTTTTAGACGATTTAGTTTCTATTCAAACCTCTGCAATTAACGTTAATTATCAATTATCAACTGGTGGATTTAATTTTATGTCCATACCTACAACGCCAGCAGATTTTTTCCCTGTTTGGAGTCTCACTGCAGGTGATTGGGACGCCAATGGCTACAATGATTTAATTTATGGCGATACTTCAGGGGTCACTTTTATGAAAGCCGGTGACGACGGAACCAGTTATACAGAAATATCTGGTCCTGAAAATATTTTTGCCCAGCGAGCGAATTTTATTGACCTCAACAATGACGGTCATCTGGATGCTTTTGTATGTCATGATGTGCAACCTAACGTTTATTATCTTAATGACGGAGCTGACAACTTACAATATTTTCAAGGAGCCAATCCAAATGGTATTCCTTCTGGATTAGGCCTTAGCGGTGGCAATTACGGCAGTATTTGGATTGATTACAATAACGATGGTTTGACAGATTTGTTTATTGCGAAATGTAGAGGAGGTTCTGGGCCAGATAAGATTAATCAATTATGGCGTAACAAAGGCATGAATGCACAAGGAAAGTATGAATACGAAGATGTATCTGGCAATCCAGGAGTTAATTTAAATGACCCCATACAAACGTGGTCGGCTGTTTGGGCAGATTTTGATAATGATGGTTTTCTAGATGTTTTTGTTGGTGCTAGTGCGCTACCAACGGAACCGGCGGATGGTCCTTCAAAATTAATGCGCAACAACGGCGACGGTACTTTTACAGATGTAACTTCGGGTGCAGGCTTTAATTTAAATTTAACTAGTATTGAAAATATTGCCGGAGATTTTGATAACGACGGGAACGTTGATATTCTTTTTAATGGTGGAATTTATTTTGGTAATGGCGATTTAACATTTTATCTTATTTCAAACGACATGCCTTCAATAGGTCCCGTAGGTGACGGTAATAACGATGGCTTTTTAGATGTCTATAATAATAATCGCTTTTATATTAATGGCGGTAACGACAACAACTGGATTAAAATAACAACAGTAGGTAAAGGTCATGAAACCTCTGGATTAAGCAATAGAAATGGAATTGGTGCTAGAATCGAAATTAGCACAGGGTCTGGAATTAATGAAAAAATCCAAATTTCAGATGTTAAAAGTGGAATTGGCTTTAGATATATGGGTAGTTTAAATACCCATTTCGGAATTGGCCAAGCTACTAGTATCAACTATATTAAAATAAAATGGCCTTCTGGTATCGTAGATCAAATTAATGATCCAGATATCAATACTCATCATATTATTGAAGAAGCGTCGTTTACACTTTCAGTTGAAGACACCCTTGTTGATAATTTAATCCTTTATCCTAATCCAACCAAAGATTATCTTAATTTGAACTTTAACAATTTACTTTATAATGGGAATTATTCTGTTATTGACCTTAGCGGTAAATTGATTTTGAATGCGCAGTTGAGCTCAAATAAAATTGATGTTTCAAATATTGCTAATGGCATTTATTTTTTAAGCGTCACTTCGGAAGGTAAAACTCAAACTCAGAAATTTATAAAGCAATAAATAACATCAAACAAATTAACAAAGCCTTCGCACTAAACGTGAAGGCTTTTTTTTATTTTTACAAATACGTAAAATCTCCATCATGAAAACTTTAATAAACCTTGTCATTTTTTTAGCCTTATTACTTGGCTGCGAAAAGGCTTCTGAAAAAACAATAACAACTGTGAATTACCCTGAAACCGCAACTGTAGATACCGTCGACACTTATTTTGGCGCTGAAGTAAAAGACCCATTTAGATGGCTAGAAGACGACAGAAGCAGCGAAACCGAAGCATGGGTAAAAGCTCAAAATCAAGTAACTTTTGGTTTTTTAGATTCTATTCCATACCGAAATGAACTTAAAAACAGATTATCAAATATTTGGAACTATGAGCGTATTGGAGCACCATTTAAAGAAAGTGACTACACTTATTTTTATAAAAACAATGGTTTGCAAAATCAGTCAGTGATTTATCGGCACAAGACCAATGAACCCTCAAAAAATGCCGAGGTATTTTTAGATCCGAATACCTTTAGTAAAGATGGCACAACTTCCCTAGGCGGTATGAGTTTTTCTGAGAATGGTAAAATTCTAGCTTATGCCATTTCGGAAGGTGGCAGCGACTGGCGAAAAATCATCGTTCTTAATGTTGAAACTAAAGAAATTATTGAAGACACACTTGTCGATATCAAGTTTAGCGGTATGTCTTGGCTTAAAAACGAAGGCTTTTATTACTCAAGCTACGATAAGCCAAAGGGAAGTGAACTTTCAGCTAAAACAGATCAGCACAAAGTATACTATCATAAACTTGGCACCAAACAAACTGAGGATCAATTAATATTCGGAGGAACTCCCGAAGAGAAACACCGTTATATTTATGCTGGTGTTACCGATGATAACAGCTATTTGATAGTGTCTCCTAGAGTTTCAACTTCAGGCAACAAACTATTCATAAAAGATTTAAATGATGCTAAATCTAATTTTATCGAAATCTTAAACCACACCGATAGCGACACCAATATTATTGATAATGTCGGTACAACCCTTTATTTAGAAACCAATTTAAATTCACCAAACAAGCGTGTTGTAACTGTTGACATTGCAAATCCAGCACCAGAAAATTGGGTGGATTTAATTCCTGAAACAGAAAATGTTTTAAATGTTTCAAAAGGCGGAAATTATATTTTTGCTTCCTATATGGTTGATGCCATCTCTAAAGTGTTACAATACGACTACAATGGAAAATTAGTGAGAGAAGTAGAACTTCCAGGAATAGGAACGGTTGGAGGTTTCGGCGCTAAAAAAGAAGAAAAAGAGCTTTATTTTACATTTACAAATTACGTAACCCCTGGAAGCATTTTTAAATATAATATCAAAACCGGCGACTCTGAATTGTATCAAAAATCTAAAATTGATTTTGATTCTGATGCCTTTGAAAGCAAACAAGTTTTTTACACTTCAAAAGACGGTACAAAAGTGCCCATGATTATCACACATAAAAAAGGTATGGAACTAAACGGCAAAAACCCTACTATACTTTATGGTTATGGTGGTTTCAACATAAGTTTAACTCCTTCTTTTAGTACGGCCAACACGGTGTGGCTAGAACAAGGTGGTCTTTATGCCGTGCCAAATTTACGCGGAGGTGGCGAATACGGCAAATCTTGGCACGATGCGGGTACAAAAATGAGAAAGCAAAATGTATTTGACGACTTTATTGCTGCAGCTGAATATTTAATTGAAAACAACTACACCTCATCAGATTATTTGGCGGTTCGAGGTGGCTCCAATGGTGGACTTTTAGTTGGTGCGGCTATGACGCAGCGTCCAGACTTAATGAAGGTGGCGCTCCCAGCAGTTGGTGTTTTAGATATGTTACGATACCACACTTTCACGGCAGGCGCTGGCTGGGCTTACGATTATGGCACCGCCGAGGATAGCAAGGAAATGTTTGAATATCTCAAAGGCTATTCTCCAATTCACAATGTTAAAGAAGGTACGGCATATCCGGCTACACTCATAACTACTGGTGATCACGACGACCGTGTTGTGCCAGCACACAGTTTTAAATTTACCGCTGAGTTACAATCTAAACAATCTGGTAACAATCCAACGCTTATTAGAATTGAAACCGATGCAGGTCACGGCGCAGGAACTCCGGTGAGTAAAACCATTGAACAAGCAGCTGATATTTTCGCGTTCACACTTTACAATATGGGCTTTGAAGATTTGCCAAATAAAACAACTGAAAAAGCAAAAGGTTAATTTTTATAAATATTAAGAAAGACTAAAATCGCTTTGATAGCAATATCGGAGCGATTTTTTTATGGTATTTTTGCAGCATGCTCAAAGTACAAAACATTAGCTTTTCTTATACGAAAGCGCCGGTTATTTCAAATGTAAGTTTTGAAATAAAACCAGGAGAAACTGTGGCATTAATTGGAGAGAGTGGCTCAGGAAAAAGCACTATACTTAAGCTAATCTACGGCACTTTTGATTTGCCTGAAGGTGAGATTTTTTGGAAAGACACCCAGATTTTAGGACCGAAATTCAATCTGGTGGTTGGTTATGAATTTATGAAATACGTCACCCAAGAATTTGATTTAATGCCGTTCACAACGGTAGGTGAAAATATCGGGAAGTATCTATCCAATTTTTATCCTGAAGAAAAACAACAACGCACCGAGGAACTCATAAAAGTTGTAGAGCTTGAAGAATTTACAAACACCAAAGTAAAACTGTTAAGCGGTGGACAAAAACAGCGTGTTGCTTTGGCGCAAGCACTAGCTAAACAACCAGAAATTTTGCTGTTAGATGAACCTTTTAGCAATATTGATAATTTCAAAAAACAATCCTTACGGAGAAAGCTATTTGAGTTTTTAAAAGAGAAAAATATCAGTTGCTTAGTGGCTACCCACGATAAAGAAGATGTTTTAGGCCACGCCGATAGAATCTTAGTTATACACCAATCGAAAATAATTGCGAACGACTCAGTTGAAACACTTTATCACAATCCAAGAACGTCGTTAATTGCCGCTTTTTTTGGTGAATTTAACCATATTGAACCATTTGGGATTGTGTATGCACACCAACTTAAAATTGTAGATAAATCAGATTTTAAAGCAACAGTTGAAAACTGCTATTTTAATGGGAGAAATTATTTAATTCAAGCTAATTTTAACTCTGAAAATCTTTTCCTAGAACATTTTGCAAAAATCGAAGCTGGTAAAACGATTTGCTTCAACATTTCCCAATAATTACTTATCGAATTTCTTCAATAAAGCAGGCAAAAAGAGAATATCTGTAATCAACGCCATAGCAACGGTTACTGAGCAAAGCAATCCAAATTCACCAACCGATGGCACGGCGCTAGTGCTAATTATTAAGAACCCAGCGGCCAAGGCTATGGTGGTAGATAATAGTGCACCACCCGTATAGAGCATAGATTTATCAATTCGCTTTTGTGCATTACCTTTTATAGCTTTAGTTCGTTTGTATTTATAAATAAGATGAATGGTGTCGTCCATGGCAATTCCCAGCATTATAGGTGTAATCATTGCTGTTGAAACATCTAGCGGAATATCAAAAAGAAACATTACAATGGCCAACATAAGTAATGGCAACAGGTTAGGAATAAGGACTAAAATAGTGGTTTTAAAACTTTTTATAAAAAACCATAAAGCTAGAAAAGCAACAAAAAATGCCGCAAAAAACGATTTAAATTGGGTTTCTAAAATAAAGGAATTTAGTTGAGCAAATACCACTGAAAACCCTTGAATATTTAAGCTGTAATCATCTGTATTGAAAGAAGATTCAAAACCTAATGAAATGTCTGATATTAGCTTTTCAAGCTCTGATGTTTTTAGCTCCTTAACATTAACTGTGATACCAGCCGTTTCAAAATCTTCTGAAAAAAAGGTGAAAAATGATTCGCTTGTTTGTTGGGTATCAGCAAGTATTCCTTTCAGTTTTTCCTCGTCAAAATTAGACTGAAACAGCATTGGTGAACGTTGCTCTAAAAACGATTTCAAAGACAACACCGAAACTGGTATCGCCAACAATTCATTAGATTGCAATTTGCTTTCAAAAACTGCTAAGGATTTGATAAAGTCTTTTGTTAAGATGGAATTATTGGCTGTGGTTGCTATATTAATCTGTAATCTAGAGCTACCATTTAACTTCGATTCAATCAAACGTAAATCTTGTTTGGCTTTTCCTTCAGCTAATAAATTTAAAGAATCAGTGTCTATTTTAATCTTCGTGATGGCAATGCCTCCAATAACTATTAAGAAACTAGAAACCAGAATAATACTGTTTTTAGAATTGGATGTAAATCTATTTAGACCAACAATAACAGCTTCCGAATTAAATATTTTAAAACGTAAAATAGGTTTGGAAGCTTCAAAATTAAACGTATAAAAACTTAATCCAATAATCAGAATCACATACACCAAAACAAAACTTAAAAGCAAACCCGCACAGGTTAAAAGTCCCATATTTTTAAAAGCAGGCAAAGGTGAAAGATACAAGGCAAAATATCCCACAATGGTAGTTAGCGTGGTATAAAAACAAGGTGTAAAACT
>NZ_DAISXK010000046.1:0-22242 GCF_036825875.1 Paucihalobacter sp.
TTCAAGGAGATTTTTTGTTTGAAGACATCACCTTCAAACTTGGTGGTGGTGATTGCATAGGACTCATAGGCAAGAATGGCGCCGGTAAATCTACTATGTTGCGCATTTTGGCAAAAGAACAAGAACCTGATACCGGGCAAATAGCTGCGGATAAGGATTTAAAGATTGGCTTTTTAAAACAGGATATTGATTTTCACTTTGGAAGAACTGTTTTGGAAGAGGCTTACGAAGCGTTCACCGAAATAAAACACATCGAAGCCAAGTTGGAGCATATCAACACACAATTGGTGGAGCGTACCGATTATGAAAGTGATGGTTACCACCAAATTATGGTCGATTTAAACGAGTTACAACACCAATACGAAATTCTCGGCGGCTACAATTACCAAGGAGACACCGAAAAAATATTGAACGGACTCGGTTTTAAACGCGAAGATTTTAATAAACTCACCAATACTTTTTCAGGTGGATGGCGCATGCGTATTGAACTTGCCAAACTGCTACTTCAGAACAACGATTTGCTGCTTCTAGATGAGCCAACAAATCACCTGGATATCGAGTCAATCATATGGTTAGAATCGTTTTTGAAAAATTACAGTGGTGCCGTGGTGATTGTTTCACACGATAAGATGTTTCTCGATAACGTAACCAACCGAACTATCGAAATTTCATTAGGGCGTATTTACGATTACAACAAACCATATTCTAAGTTTTTGGAACTTAGAAATGAATTAAAAACACAGCAATTAGCGGCTCAAAAAAACCAAGAAAAGCAAATTCAGCAAACTGAAAAACTTATTGAAAAATTTAGGGCCAAGGCCTCTAAAGCAACCATGGCGCAATCGCTGATAAAAAAATTAGATAAAATTGACAAGATTGAAGTAGATGAGGAAGACAACAGCGTTATGTCGCTTAACTTCCCCGTTTCTGTAACGCCAGGAAAGGTGGTTATTGAAGCGCAACATATTTCAAAACGCTACGGAGACTTGCAGGTGTTGCACGACGTTAATCTTTTGGTGGAACGCGGTGCAAAAACAGCTTTTGTTGGTCAAAACGGACAAGGTAAATCTACTTTAGCGAAAATAATTGTCGGAGAACTCAAACATGAAGGTGGAATAAAGCTCGGCCATAACGTTCAAATCGGATATTTTGCGCAAAACCAAGCCGAATATTTAGATGGTAATAAAACTGTGTTAGATACCATGATTGAAGCCGCTAATGAAACCAATAGGAGTAGAGTGCGCGATATTTTAGGCTCATTCTTATTTAGAGGAGAAGAAGCTGAAAAGTTTGTAAAAGTGCTTTCTGGTGGCGAACGCAATCGTTTGGCCTTGGCAAAATTAATGCTGCAACCCTTCAATGTTTTGATTATGGATGAGCCAACAAATCACCTTGATATTAAATCTAAAAAAGTTTTAAAGGAAGCCCTAAAGCGCTACGAAGGCACTTTGATTCTTGTATCGCACGATAGAGATTTTTTACAAGGACTTACCAGCACTGTTTACGAGTTTAAAGACCAAAAAATAAAACAATATTTAGGAAATATCGATTTTTATCTCGAGCAACGCAATCTTCACAATTTAAGAGAAGCCGAAAAACGCACTGTTGTTGCTGGTGCCGAAAAGCAAAGCAATAAACAGTCTTACGAAAGTCAGAAAAAAGCAAAAGCGCTTAACAATAAGCTCAGTAATATTGAGGCTAAAATTAATCAGCTTGAAAAGGATATTAAATTGATGGATGAAGAATTACTCATAAATTATGACGAAGTATCCTCCAAACCTAATTATTTTGAACACTATCATAAAAAGAAAGAAAGTTTAACGCAGTTAATGTCAGAATGGGAGACCGTACAATTTAGCTTTGACGAACTGTCAGAATAATCTTTATGTTTTTTTTAACTCCAAAAGTATTACATTGTGATAATTTTGTGGTCATCTCATAACCAACCTGATGTTACTTAGAAAAATAATATTATCAATTCTAGGAATAGCCTTTATTATTGGGGCTGTTCTGTTTGCCAAGTATTTAATCGCGAATAAAAACAAACCAAAACCGCAATTTGATAAAGTTGTAAAAACGGTTTTTACCGATACTGTTCAAAATGGCGATGTACAAATTGTGGTTCCTGCCAACGGGAATTTAGTAGCGAAAAGAAGACTTGAATTATTTGCCGAAGTACAAGGCCTGTTTAAATTAGGCAGAAAGGAATTTAAACCCGGACAAATTTTTAATCAAGGTGAAACGCTCATTAGTATTGACGCCGACGAATACTATGCTTCCGTTCAGGCATCAAAAAGCAATTTATATAATGATATTGCTGCTATTATGCCTGATTTACGATTGGATTTTCCTGAGGTTTATCCAAAATGGCAAAGCTACTTAAGTGGTTTTAATTTAGATAAAACTACTCCAAAACTTCCCGAAATGACTTCGGAAAAGGAAAATTATTTCATTACAGGTCGTGGTATTGTTACCAGTTATTACAACGTAAAAAACCTAGAACAGCGCTTGGTAAAATACCGAATAGTAGCACCATTCAGAGGCGTGTTAACAGAAGCCTTAGTAACAGAAGGCACTTTAATTAGAAGTGGTCAGAAACTAGGAGAATTTATAGATCCGACGGTTTACGAAATGCAAGTAGCGGTGTCTAAAACCTACGCCAATTTATTGGAAGTAGGTAAGGAAGTTGGATTAAACACGTTAGACAAAACCAAATCTTATTCGGGATTTGTGTCAAGAGTTAACGGAAGTATCGATGCAGCAACCCAAACCATAACGGCATTTATTGAGGTTAAACATCCAGATTTAAAGGAAGGCATGTATCTAGAAGCTAATTTAGACGCTAAAACAGAACCGAATGCCATAGAAATTCTGAGATCTCTGCTGCTAGAATCTAACGAAATATTCGTGATACGAGATAGTATTCTAGATTTAATTCCTGTAAAACCGGTCCACTTTTCAGAAACAAAAGTGGTTTTAAAAGATGTTAAGGATGGCACCATCATTCTTAAAAGACAAGTACCAGGCGCCTATGCTGGTATGTTGGTTAAACCAGCGTTGTCCAACCAAAACGATTAAGTCATGCGTAGTATAATTTCTTATTTTATACGATATCATGTAGCTGTAAATGTAGTTATTGGAGCATTTATTGTTTTTGGAATCATCGGGGCGCTGTCTTTGAAATCATCCTTTTTTCCTTTAGCAGATTCAAAAATAATCACCACTAATATTGTTTATCCAGGAGCGTCACCACAAGAAATTGAGGAAGGAGTTGTTCTACAAATAGAAGACAACTTGAAGGGCCTCCGCGGCATTGATCGGGTAACTTCAGTTTCTCGCGAAAATAGCGGCACCATTACCGTTGAAATTGCTAAAGGCGAAAATATCGACTTCATGCTACTTGAGGTGAAAAATGCCGTAGATCGCGTACCAAGTTTTCCATTGGGAATGGAGCCTTTAATTGTTGCAAAACAAGAAGAAGTAAGGCAAACCATAAGTTTCGCGGTAAGTGGCGAGAATATCCCCTTAGCAACTTTAAAACAGATCGGTAGGCAAATTGAAAATGATTTGCGCGCCATTCAAGGCATTTCTCAAATTGAGATTTCTGGATATCCCGAAGAAGAAATCGAAATTGCGGTTAATGAAAATGTGCTATTAGCATACGATCTCACTTTTACCGATGTCGCGGATGCTGTTGCAGAATCTAACATTCTGGTTACTGGAGGCAATGTTAAAACCAATGCCGAAGAATATTTAATTAGAGCCAATAACCGCTCCTACTACGGCGATGAGCTTTCCAATGTGGTGATCAAAGCCACACCCGAAGGAAAAACAGTTCGTCTTAAAGACGTTGCGATTATAAGAGATCGCTTCACTGAAACACCGAACACCACTTATTTCAATAAAAATTTATCGATTGATATCACCGTCACCAGTACCAATAACGAAGATTTAATTTCTTCGGCCGACAAGGTGAAAAATTATATAGACGAATTTAATCAGAAGAATAACAACGTAAGATTAGATGTGGTACGCGATTTATCGATTACCTTAAACCAACGTACCAAATTACTGACCGAAAATGCCATTGCTGGTATGATTTTGGTGTTGTTATTCTTATCCTTATTCCTCAATACCCGACTGGCTTTTTGGGTTGCTTTTGGCTTGCCAATTTCATTCTTAGGTATGTTTATGTTCGCTGGTCAGTTTGATGTTACCATTAATGTTCTCTCCTTATTTGGAATGATTATCGTAATAGGTATTTTGGTAGATGATGGTATTGTAATTGCTGAAAATATTTACCAACATTACGAAGATGGGAAAACACCCGTTCAGGCGGCAATAGACGGCGTTATGGAGGTGATACCGCCAGTGGTTTCTGCAATCATTACTACTGTTTTGGCCTTTTCAACCTTTCTGTTTTTGGAAAGTAGAATTGGCGAGTTTTTTGGGGAGGTTTCGGTAATTGTAATCCTTACCTTGTTAGTTTCACTTGTTGAAGCACTCATTATATTACCTGCGCATTTGGCACATTCTAAAGCCTTAAGAGTTCAAGAACAGAAAAAGGATACTTCCAAATTTCAACAGTTTTTTGCCGGAATGAGAAACATCAATAAATATGGCGATAAATTTATGGTGTTCCTACGCGACAAATTATACACACCAATTTTAGACAAAATTTTAAAATATAAGATGCTTTCTGTAGGCATTTTTGTTGGCTTACTCGTCTTGTCTTTCGGATTTATTGGTGGCGGTATTATTGGGGTGACGATTTTCCCTCGTATTGCTAGTGATCAGGTAACCGTGACCTTGGAAATGCCAAACGGAACTAACGAAAGAATTACAGATTCTAGTATTTCAATGATTGAAGAGAAATCGGAAATTGTGAATCAAGAATTCACTGAAAAATATCTAAAAGGTACCGGCAAGCAACTATTTGAGAATACCATTAGAAGTTTAAGTAGCTCATCTAGTTCATTGTTGCGTATTAATATGTTACCAGGAGAAGAACGTCCAGACGAAATAAATGCCTTGGCAGTTTCAAATAGATTAAGAGAAGTTGTAGGTCCGGTAATTGGCGTGGAACGCCTAACTTTCGATTCTGGTGGAAATTTTGGAGGAAGCCCTGTATCGGTTTCGTTATTAAGTAACAATATTGACGAGTTAAAAGCGGCCAAAGTTGAACTTAAAGAAATCATGCAAAGCAATCCCATGCTTAAAGATGTTCAAGATAATGATCCAGCTGGCATTAAAGAAATCAGAATCAAGTTAAAGGAGAATGCGTATTTACTTGGTCTAGATTTAAGAACCGTTATGAGCCAAGTACGAGCTGGATTTTTTGGACAGCAGGCACAACGCTTTCAACGCGGCCAAGACGAAATAAGGGTTTGGGTTCGTTACGATAGAAGCAATCGAGGTTCAATTAATGATTTAGACGATATGCGAATTGTAGCTCCTGACGGCAGCAGAATTGCACTCAGAGATATAGCCGACTATTCGATTGAACGCGGCGATGTGGTAATTAACCATTTAGATGGGCAACGAGAAATTCAAATATCTTCCGATTTAAAAGATCCCAATGCGAGTAACACGGATATTTTAGATGATATTAGAGATAATATCATTCCCGATTTGCAATCGCGGTATCCTACAATTTCTGCATCTTTTGAAGGTCAAAATCGTGAAGCTGTAAAGCTAAACCGTTCTTTAAAAAGTGCTGGAGGTGTAATTTTAATTTTAATTTATGTCACTATAGCGTTTACATTCCGCAGCTATAGTCAGCCATTATTATTGTTGATATTAATTCCATTCAGTTTAACAGCGGTTTCACTTGGCCATTATATTTTTGGTTTTCCTTTAAATGTGCTGTCACTTTTGGGGATCATAGCTTTAGTTGGAATTATGGTAAACGATGGATTGGTTCTGATTAGTAAATTCAACACCAATCTAAAAGCGGGTTTAACCTTTGATGATGCCTTAAGGCACGCAGGTAGATCAAGATTTAGAGCCATCTTTTTAACCTCTTTAACTACAGTGGCTGGTTTGGCACCATTACTTTTAGAGAAAAGCCGTCAGGCACAATTTTTAAAACCCATGGCCATATCCATTTCCTTTGGAATTGCTTATGCAACTGTCCTAACCTTATTAGCCTTGCCGTTGTTGTTATCAATTAGCAACGACCTTAAAACCTCCATCAAATGGTTGTATTCAGGTAAAAAAATATCGAAAGAAGAAGTAGAACGTGCGATAATTGAGCAACATGAAGAAGCAGAGTTTTAGAATAGTTCAGATTTTGGTTGGGCTGGTTTTTACAACGTTATTGCAAGCTCAAAATGTAGTCACTACCAATGAGGCCATTAGTTTGGCACTCGACAATAATTATGGTATTAAAATAGCCAATAATCTTATTGAAGAGGCTGAAAATAATACCAATATATTAAATTCGGGTTTTTTACCATCTTTAACAGGTAACGCTGGAGCAGTTTATAACAAAGATAGTGGTAGAACAGAATTTAACAACGATTTTGATCCAAGAATCATAAGCGGAGCAGAGAGCTCTCGATATAATGCCAATATCAATCTTAACTATACCATTTTTGATGGCCTCGGTAGGTACTATAATTATAAAACTTTAAAGGAAACTTATAATTTAACGGAAATACAAGCGCGTGAAACCATTGAGAACACGATTGTTCAGTTACTAACTGTTTATTACGATGTGGCCAGACGCTCGGAAAATTTTGGTTCGCTTCAAACTACTTTAGATATTTCAAAAGACCGGCTAACAAGGGCAAGTTATCAGTTTGACTACGGTCAAAATACCAAGTTGGATGTTTTAAATGCTGAGGTTGATGTTAATAACGATAGTATTAATGTAATTAACATGAGGCAAAGTTTGGTGAATGCCAAACGCGATTTGAACTTTGTAACCGGTAATACCATTTCTAATATATTTGAAGTAGATACGGATATCGATTTTTTGTTGACATTGAATAAAGATGACTTGCTCGAAAAGCTAAAGCAGAATAATGTAAACTTAATTCAAGTTGAAAAAAACATTCAAATTAATGAATTCACAATTAAAGCTAACAAATCTGGTTACCTACCAAGCATTGGTTTAACCGGCACTTATGGTTGGAATGAAAGTAATAATAACCTTGCTAGTATTGTTGGGTTCACAACTAATACTGGAGTTTCTGCGGGCATTAATTTAACCTGGAATCTATTTGATGGTGGTGGTACCATAACCCGCGTGAAGAATGCGCAGATCGCCTTAGAAAATCAAAAACTCCAGAAAGAGCAATTGATATTAAGTGTGGTCCGTGATTTTGAAAATGCTTGGGACGATTACCAGAATAAGCTTACTATATTCCGAGTGCAGCAAGATAATATTCGTACAGCAATTAATAATTTTCAACGTACCGAGGAGCAGTTTAAATTGGGGCAAGTAACTTCAATAGAATTTAGACAAGCGCAGTTAAATTTACTCTCGGCAGAGCTCAATACCAATCAGGCGAAATACGATGCGAAATTGGCCGAGATTGTAGTGCTTCAACTGAGTGGTGAATTGCTTAATTCGGCTTTTTAAAAGTACTAAAATGGAAGAATATTTTTTTGAATGTCCATACTGTTGGGAACAGATCTCTATGTTAATAGACATCTCAATATTAAATCAAGAATACATTGAAGATTGTGAAGTTTGCTGCAATCCCATTCAAATAAGCGTTGGTATTGATGAAGGCGAAATTAGCCAGTTTGAAGCCATTAGTATAGAGCAATAGATGTATTTGGTCGAAAATAGCACTAAAAGTGTTAATGAAACATGTATTTCATCGAAAATAATTGTCTGTTAAGCGATTTGAGCTTATATTCGTTGTATTAATGAGCCCTCACTCAAATCTGCTATTATGAAAACGATACAATTATTTCTGTTAGGATGTCTGCTAAGTTTCCCAGCTTTCGCTGACGTTGCGCCCAATCAAAAACAAGCTTTATTAGATTTATACCACGCTACAAACGGTTCGTCATGGAATCATACTTGGGATATAAATGCTGACGCATCTACATGGTATGGCGTAACCATTCAAGACGATAAGGTTACTGCAATCGAATTAAGTTTCAATAATTTAAAAGGCGAATTGCCACAATCACTTGGTGATTTACAAGACTTAGTCAAATTAGATTTAGCCTTCAATGCGCTTGAAGGTGAAATACCAGCATCGTTTTACACCCTATCAAAACTTCAAGAAGTAAAATTATTCTCAAATAGATTAAGTGGTGAAATTTCTGCTAACATAGAAAATTTAACCCATTTAAAGCATTTAGAATTATTCAATAATAATTTTTCAGGAAGTATACCTTCAAACATTGGAAAGCTTGTTAGCTTGGAAACTTTACTTTTAAGCAGCAATAAATTTATAGGAAAGCTTCCTCATACTATTGGTGACCTAACCGCATTACAAATATTAAGCGTTTTTGACAATAATTTATTTGGCAATGTACCAAGTACAATTGGTAAGTTGGCAAATCTAGAAGAACTAGTATTGGCGAACAATGCATTTTACGGTGATTTACCTAGTGAATTGGAGATGTGTACCAATTTAAAAACATTAATGATTGGCAATAATGGATTTAAAGGTGAATTTGCCAATTTCCAAGAACGCTTCCCTAATATCATAATGTTTGAGTTTGAGAACTCAAATTCAAAAGGAACCATTGCAACTTTAGATACAGAAGATTAGGATTCCATTTTTAATAAAGTCCATAGTAAGACTCCCAATCGAATTAATTTTTAATTGGGAGTTATTTTTTTAGAATGTTTTGTAATTCAAAAAATCGTAGTATCTTTGCAATCCAATATCGCGGGATAGAGCAGTAGGTAGCTCGTCGGGCTCATAACCCGAAGGTCACTGGTTCGAGTCCAGTTCCCGCTACAAGGAAAAAGAGAATCAGTTTTGGTTCTCTTTTTTTGTTTAAAGTATTTGATATGAGTAATGTTAACTACGTAGTCTACATATTATATTCCAAGACCTTCGATAAGACCTATGTGGGATATACCCAAGATTTGATAGACAGGTTTTATTCTCATAACAAATTTGCCACGAAAGGATACACCATACGATACCGTCCATGGGAAGTAATGCACATTGAGTTATATAAAACGAAGAAGGATGCCATAGCCAGAGAGAAATATTATAAAACTGGTGTTGGACGTACAGCAATAAAAGAATTGAAAGCACAATATATTAAAGGAGTATTATAGGGCTCATATCCGCCAAAGGCGGACACTGGTTCGAGTCCAGTTCCCGCTACTAAGTGAGACTCAAGCAATTTTTTTGCTTGAGTTTCTTTTTCACACTTATTATATTTATTTGCAAATGAACTACCTAAATCAAAAAATAGGTTCATTTTTTGAGTTCTACATTCCTTGTTTTTCATTGAAAATCTAAACCCCTCTGGAAATATGAGTTTTTGGAAAAGTCTTTTTTGGTGATAGTCCAGAGATTTGTAGAATTCACGTAGGTTATCAGCTATTTTGAAAAAGAATTTAATCTTCTTTTTGAAGTTCGACATTTTTGTTGGCAGTTGTGCCAATAATTTCTTTTTTTGATTTATTTGCGCTATTAGTCTTAAGAAACAACCCTATCTTTAATCATGTTTAAATTTTTCAATATATGTACAGCTTTTCTCCTTTTGCTATCTTGCAACCTTAAAACCAATCAAATAACCATGTTAGAATCATCCTCACAACAAACTGATACCACTATTGTCGACTTTTGGAATGGCAACAGATCCGAAATTAGAAAAGAATACGAACATCAGGTACTTCACGCTATTTTAACAGTCACTATTTCTGAATTTGGGCCTTTTGAAATTAAAGAAAATACCACAGAATATCCTGGATTAGAAGAATCTTTTGTGTTTAGCAAACAACAACATCATTTGTTTGTAACCATTGCTGGAAATCAAAAATTTAAATCCGATGATATGATCATGATAGCAAAACCCATTGCGAAAAACTTGCTTGGCTATCGCATTCCCATCATCAAATTAACCGATGTTGACAAGTTTACATCATCTTCTGCACTATCCGAAATACAAGCCTTAAAAAACGGAATTCCTGTTTCTTGGAGCGATGCTACTATTTTTAGACACAACGGTTACACGGTTGCAGAAGAAGGCGATTTTGATGACGTTTTTGAGCGCTTGGCTAAAGATAAATTTCATTACACCGCTTTTGGAGCCAATGAATTACAAAGTGTTTTCAAAAACCAGGCTTCTAAGCAAATTGGATTAGTTGTTGATAAAAACCTCATGTTTTTTTATCCATTTCCACTGGTGTTTTATATAAATCCAAAAATGCCTGAATTGGCAAATAGAATAGAAGCGGGCTTGGAAAGAATTATTAACTCTGGTGAATTGGATAAAATTTTTAATAGCTATTACGCCAATATTGTGTCTGATTTAAGTCTCGATAAACGACAAGTTTTTGTTTTAGAAAATCCTTTAATTCCTGTTGAGTTTGCCCAGTTAAAACCAGATTTAAGCGGATTATAACGAGGTTTTTCGGAACAAACTTTACAAACTTTAAGGTTTTGAATTTGTGTTTGAAGTTATAAAAAATGTTTACCGCTCGGAATTTAAAGATTATGAGTCTTCAATTGTTTAGAGAACTTATTCCTCAATAAAATTAATATTATAAATATGATTACCACCGCTATAATCCAATAAATAATCGGTACTGATGTCTCTATGTCTATCGGTGCCGTGTCTCCAATAAGTACTAAACCTGCCCAATACTGTGGTGCGGCCGTTCTGCCTTTGGCTTTGGCGATATAGCTTAATTTTGCTTGTTTTAAGGCTTCATCTTTAGTTAAACCATCGGCTATATAGTTGTAGAAATATTTTATAACTTCTGCACTTGATTGTTCGTCAATATTCCACAGACTGGTTAAAATACTTTCGCTACCAGCGTAATTAAAGGCATGTGCTAATGAGATCATGCCTTCGCCAGGTTGAAATGTTGGTTTACCTGTTTCGCAGGCGGTTAAAATGGCTAAATTTGAACTTAAGTTTTGGTTGTAAATCTCATAGGTGTAAAGCGAATTATCGTTTTCATCATTTTTTTTAGCAAAGATTAATCGTGAAAATTCTGGCGATACATTATCAGATTCTGCATGGGTGCCAATGTGAATAATTTTATGCTCTCTTGCTTTACTTGTAAAAATTTGCTTGGAGGCGTTTTCGTTCAAAAAGGAATTACCATCAAAGAATCTAGAGTAATTTTTGGCCAAATCGGTCGCAAAAGGTTGCGGGAGGAGTCGTAAATAAGTGTAGTCTATACTTAAGGAATCCTCAATAGCAATCTTATAATCCCGTTTCATACTTTCGGAAAATTCGGGTGCGAAGGCTACAAAATTTGACTTATAATTAACGGGTTTGCTGTTTTTATCAATAAGAAATAAGCTGTAATTGTAGGATAGATTATAATTTGCTAATAAGCTATGCTCTGTTATTTCAGAGTGACTTTTAATTAATTTCGAGGTTAATGTTTCAAAGCTTAAATTGAATAATTCTTTATCAGGGATAATTACAACTTTTGAAGTTTTTAATTTGTGGAATATAGGCTCCCAAAGCGTTTGATACAATTCGTATTGTAATTGAAATGTACTATCTAAAGTTTCAATTTTTGAATTAAATTCTTGAACTTTTTCCGTTAAGCCTTCAGTTTTAATTGGGACCAAGTCTATTTTAGTAGGACTGATTAAAACAGCATATAAATTGTTATCTACGTATAGATAGCGCAGTACTGTTGACAAAGCGGGAATTTTTGATTTAATCTGCTGTAAGGGAGAATGAATGGTGGCATACATTAGCTTGTAATAATCAGGAAAATTGCTTTGCAGTTTGTTTAAGTGAGTGTCCCATTCATTTTCATATTGTAAGTAGGTATCGAAATCACCATCTGCACTCGAAAAATGATTCAATTGTTGTTTAAGTCTTTTTTCTTCCGCTAGAATTTCAAATGGAAGACTGGCCGTAAGCACAGCAGATTTTGAATTGAGACGTTTTCTTATGTTGTGATAGGTAATAGATTCGTGAAAACTTAATAGATCATGTAAATAGGTTTCATTTTGAGTTAATTGATATAGCTCTAAACTGATTTGCTTAGCGAGCTGAAACAATTCAATATTGTCTTGAATTAATATGGATGTGGAGTGATCTTCTGCTATGATCGATTTTTGTTGGTCTAATAGTTTTAATGCGATTTTTAACGCGTTGAGCTGTTTTAATAAAAACTGTTCATCCTTTACATTACTTAGTTTTTGTTGTGTTTTTACCTTAAGCAAAATTGCAGGTACTTTATAACTTTCAATTTGTTGTTTGTTGATAGCAATTGTTTTTACAAAACCGTCAGAATTTAAAAGTGTAAGTGCTTCATCAGCTAATTGTAAAGTTTCATTAAAATTCTCAAGTAAAAAGTGAATTTTAGCAAGGTTTAATAATTGGTGATATTCTAGCAAGGTTTTGCTGCCTTGATTCTCTCTTATATAATTTAGCGCCTCAGTCGCCATGCTAATGGCTTTTGTTTTATTACCTGTTTTTGCATAAAAAAGTGACGCATTTACAATGAAGTCCAAATAAACTTCATCGTAATAATCTCCTAATGAAGCCTTAAAATAAGATTCGCTGAGTTCGAAATAGGTATTAGCATTTTCAAAATTTTCAATTTCAAAATTGAGAAGCGCTTTATGATAATAGGCATCGGCGAGCCATTGTGTGTAATTCCCTGAGAAAGATTTAAAATCGGAAATGCCTTCATCTAATAATGTTTCGGCCTCTTTGTAATTCTTTAAAGGAAGATTAATTTGCCCAAGTAGTATTTTTCCTTTGCTTATTTCCGGGCTTGTTCCGTTTAAGTGGCGTTTTTTTTGTTCGTAAGCGTATTGAATAAGCTGCCTCGCTTTTTTATAGTCACCGACTTCTTTATACAATCCTGCATAGTTGTCGATGGCTTGAAATAGAAACTCGGTTGCATCGGCACGCCTGGCATTACTGATATCTTCTTTTAGAAAAGCGGTAAGGTTTTTTACAGTAATTTGCATAGAGGCAAGCGCCTCATTCAATTTACCTTGTATACTATAAATACCGGCGATATTATTGTTCAAACTTGCGGGTCTAAAGAGTTTATTCATTGGGTTTTGCTCTAAAGACCGGAGTATTTTATCGGCTTTTTGAAAATACACAATGGCACTATCGAACTTTGATGCGTACCACATCATCCCACCAAGCGCATTGTAGGTTATATAATAGCTTTCACCACTTGATTTAGAATCAGTTTGAAGGTTTTTTAAAGCTTTCTTGTGGTATTTAGTCGCCATGGGAATATCGCCTAATCGGCTGAAAAACACTCCCAAATTGCTTTGTATAAGCGCGAAATCTTTTGCTGTCGCTTTAGGCATTTTTTTGGTGTATTCTAGTGCCTTTATATTGTAATCGCAAGCGGTTTTTGAATCGCCAATCGATTCGTAAAATGAGCCAATTTCTAGTGCGAGTTGTCGTAAATCTTTGGGGTTATTGGTGAGTGTTTTGATTTTATTTTCAAGAGTGGCAATGCGACTTATGGCTTTGCTATTGCCATTTAATTTAGTTTCAATGGTTCCTATATAATAAATATAATCGGTTGCTTCGTAAAACGCTTTAATAAAAAGCAATGAATCGATATGTTTTTTTGAAAATGCCTGTGCCGATTTATAGTCTTCCTCGGTCAAAAGCTGATCTAAAACCTTTAAACTATTCGGGGTCGAATTTTGACTAAAGCCAAAAAGCGTAAATCCCACAAGTATTGTTAATAGTATTGATCTTAAACAAGGCATGTTAGTTTAATTTTTGAATCAATGCTTCACTTTCAGGATGCGTTGATTTCTTTAAGGCTTCAATGGCCTGTTTTCTTTCGGCCACTTTTATATACGCTAAGCCCAAATAGAAATACGCATCATTTTTAAAAGTATTTGCTTGTAATTCGGATACTTTTTTAAGATATGCAATGGCATCAACTTCATTTTTATCAGCCATTTTTGCAACACCAATAAAGTAATTTAGGGTATCGCTTTCTGGGTGTTTTAATAATTGAAATTGCCATTCTTCAATGGCTTTACTGTACTTACCCCGTTTATAAGTAACCATAGTATTATAGAACTCGTAGTTGCTATTACTGCTCATTGTGGTTGGTAATCCTGGATCGGGAGTGAAATAGTTCGCATACAAGCGATCATTAGAATTACTGCTAAAAAACCAAAAACCAGAAAGTGCGATGACTAGTGTTGCTGCAATTGCAAGATATTTCCAATTCAATAAACGGCTCTTATTTTCATTAGCGATTTCAGAAGTATGGTTTATTAAATCCATTGTATCGTGAAACTCATTTAATTGAGACTTAAGCGCTTGGATTTCTATACCAGTTATAGTGCTTTTTATATCCTCAACTTTGGCTCTAAAATCATCTTCGTTTTGAAGTCGATTTTCAAAACTTGCCAAGGCATCGCCTTTAAGCGGTTGGTTTAGGTAAGTTTCAATTTGCTCAAATTCTTCTTGTGATATGTTATGTTGTTTTTTCATTGCTATGTATCAATATTCAGGGCTAATTCTCGTAATTTTTGCATACATCTATATTTTTTATTTCGAGTGGATGCCGCATCTAGCAACAATTCATCTGCAATTAATTGCATTGATTTTTTTTCAAAATAAAATTTTGTTAGTAAGCCTTTGCATGCTTCGCCTAAATAATTAAAGGCTTGCATTACATCTTGTAATCGTTTATTATTTAAAATGTCATCATCAATCTCTGAAGAATTTTCAATAGATACGTCAAAATGCTTTAATTGAGAAACAGCCACTGTTTTTTTAAAGCCGTTAGATCGCAACACATCCATCCATTTATTTTTGGCAATGGTGAAAATATAGGCGTGTATAGAATCTACTGAAAGTGGTGTAAACTTATCGCTTTTAACATTGTGCCAAACGGCGATAAATGCCTCTTGGTAGACGTCTTTGGCTTCTTCTTTACTGCCACTATTTTTTAAAACGAATGTTTCAACTTTTGGATAGTTGAATTCGTAAATTGCTTTTAGTTGGGCAGTGTTATTGGATTTAAAATGATCTACAATACTCTGGTTGGTAGTTGTCTGTCTTGTATCCCTCATGATGTAATAGCTAGAGGAAAGATACAAAAACTCAGATATTTTTTACAATTATACTTTTGAAATTAGTTAGAAACCGAATAATCAACGATAAAAGTGCTGATTTACTTCTTTAAGAAAAATTTTCCAGCCCAAGCACCACCAACAACTATAAAGAACAAACCAGACCAACGCATCAAATCAAAAGGTGTTGATGGTGTGTTCATTTTAAATTTGAAAATTGATTTGCCATAGGCATTGGTATCCGTTTTTATATCTTTGGCTTCACTGGGAAATTCAACCATAAAGGTTTGCTGAATTTTCCCAGCAAATTCTGGCGGACTGCTTACCAGCATATACTTATGGTCTGTAAGTTTGGTAAGCTGTGCATTTTTTTGATCGGTTTCTAAAATCCAGTTGCCGCGTTTATCTATCTTACAGGTGCCATAGGCGTTCAATGTTAATTCAAATGACCGATTCATATCGTCCTTTTCTAATTTAAAATCGTCTAAAATATAGGCAGGCATGGCACGTTCAATTTCGCGTTTCAAGGCTGCGGGATTATTCCCGGTTGAACTGATCCAATTTTGCCATTCCATGGCATTCATTATCATTGAAATTTTAATTTTGGTATCGCCAATATTATCGATTTGCATTTCAATTTTCTGTTGGGTTTGCTGCGCAGATGCCGCCAAATAGCAAAAAATAAGAAGGACGATTAAAGTGTATTTAAGTGTTTTCATTACCTTATTGAATTGAGTTATAAACTTGATTGATTATTCCTGAATTTTGCTGATACATATAATCTGGTGCGCCAACTGCCACAATGCGGATACCATTTGCTCTGGGCAGCGCTTTGCCAACCCAGTTAAAATAGCCGTTAGATGAATAGGTTTGGCCAGCAAGTGCATTTCCATTGGCTTGGTAGTTTATGCTCATTCCAAAACTTGAGAAATACTGATTTAAAACATTCATAGCTTCTTGAGTGCTTCTGGCGGGAATATCGTAGATTGATACAGTGGTAATTTGATCTGGTGCTAACACCTGAGCAGTTAAAATAGGCATGTTTGGCACTGGCCTGTTATAGGTTTGCCAGCCGTTTGGTATTGCAAACGACAAAGCATTGCTAGTTCGTAAGGTATTGTCAGGTATGTTGATAGTATTGTTGCCGGGGCTCTTTATTTGACGGTTACCGGTGCCCCATGAGGCTACAATATCATCAACTTTCTTTTTCAGGAAGTCGTTATCATTTAGATTCATAGAGGTGACACCTTGCTCATTTACAGCATGTATATCTACTAGTGTATATCTTGGATCACCAGATTGAGCGCGGGTCATGAATTCTTGAAGCTGCTTTTGTCCTGATTTAAAAGCGTCTTCAGCACTTGCTATATTGCCTAAACCTTCACCACCGATTCCTGTGGCTTCAATGGCAAAATATTGCCCATTCATCTTAAAGCCGGGATAGGCATGGCCTGGCACAAAATATATAATAGGGTCTAATCCTGCTGCTGATAGTACACTGGCATACAAACAACTAAGTTCGATGCATAAACCTGTATTACCTGTGATGACTTCTCTCGGTAGCCTTATTTGTTGTACTATTGATTGGACATCGTCGGTAGATTGCGGTATGCCTTTTGTGCCACTGTAAACCATACCAGACTGTAGGGTGGCATCGTAGAGACTTGTTAAAAGTCGAACACCATCTTCAGGCTTTTGACTAACAGCAGCTTGCTCGCCTTTCATCAATTTTTCTTGTAAGTTTTGGGTGTAGTATTTTACAATGGGGTCATTTGGCGTAACATAACAGGCAATTAGTGCGTCATTGTCATACATGTCCGCCCAACCAGAAATTTCTTCCGATTTAATACCAGTATAAACATATTCGTTTCTATTGGTAAGTTTAAATGAAAATTCTTCTTCAATAATATCCTCGCTTTCTGCGCCATCCCAAGATATTTCAATTTTGGTTTTTTCAACTGATGTGGTTGTTTTTTCGGTGATCTCATCCGTAAATTTCGGGTAGCAAGGCACCACAACAGTTTGACCTGGGAGCATTTGTCCAGAAACTGATAATTCTGTCCAATCTACAAAATTAGGAATGCGATATCTCACCACTAAGTCCTTCAAGGTTGTGGAAGAATTATTGGTGATTTTGGCTTTGAAAAGGTAGTATTTTCCATTTAAAGCATCGGGATTAGAATACACGCGATGTGCAGCAGGCATTATAAATGCTGTTTTATCGATACTAATGCCTATATCGTCAGGATCTACTTTGTTCGAGGTAAAGCTTAAAGCTGTTAGCAAAATTCCGATGCCTACTAGTATTGCTGGGATGGTTAGTTTTTTCATAATCTATATAAATATTTTATTACTGTCTTGTAGGATCGAATGGGAAATTGTCTAGCCTGTCTGGAACACCGTCCAAGTCAGAATCAGTTTGGTCGCGATCAATAAAAAGCAATTGCCAATGAATAGGTAAGAAAGCGTTCATGATGAGATTATCAAATTCAGCGGTTGGTCCAGAGGCGAGCATCACGGTGGCATGCGTTGAACCCAACGATTGAGAAAAATACGCGTTAACCGCCACGATGGCCGTGATATTGCCAAATCTTAACAAACGTGAACTTGAGTTAATGATAAAATCGCCTTGGGGAACCGAAACATTCTCAGCACAAATCACGTCAAAGTCACCATTAAAATTATAAAATGCGAAAAGTTGATTTATTTCCGAAGATAAAATATCAACAACAGGAACTTGAGCAAAGGCAGTTAAACCAGGAACGTAACGCCACACAACTTGATTATCATTACGAAGCATATTAACACCAATACCAATTTGATTTTCAAAACCATTGTAACCGGCTGGCATTTGAAAGCCTAATGCAGGATATTGACTGTGAATAAACTGACCACCTGGATTTGCAATTGTAGGAACTTGAGTTAACGGTAGTGGTAAACCATGGGTGCTATCCCAATATGCTGCAGTAGGACCTACAACATTATTGCATAAGGTAGATTGAAAGTTATTTAGAATGTTGGCGTTGTCACTAGAATCGGAGCTACAGGACGCCATAAATATGATGGCTGTGATTGAAAAAAGCGTTTTAATTGATTTCATTTTGAGAAAATTTTAGAGCCGATATTTCGGGATTTTATTAGTTATCGCATATTTTTAAAAATGTCATCATTTTTTGTGAAATTTTATGTTGACTGTAGAATCATAAAGTTTTTTGATTGATGCTCATTGCCTTAGATATAAAGAATTGCAGCATGAATGGAATTGAGAAACACCCGAACGTAAATTGAAACAGAAGCAGATTTTTCTTTTTAGAATTATCGATACTTGAGAATAATTCTCGTAATTTGCCAATCAAATAAAGTGTATAGAAGTTGATTTATTTGAAGTAACACGGCATCACTTATTGATACGGGTTTAAAATTCATTTGAATAACTATATTAATTCATTAGACTATATCAATTCAGAAATATGAAACGCATTTTAGTAACAGGTGGCGCCGGATTTGTAGGTTCTCATTTATGTGAGCGCTTATTAAATGAGGGTAACGAGGTAATATGCTTAGATAATTTTTTTACGGGTTCAAAAAAAAATATAGAGCATTTATTAGATAAGCATTATTTTGAACTTGTGCGTCACGATATAACCAATCCATTCATGGCAGAGGTGGATGAAATTTACAATTTGGCATGTCCGGCATCACCAGTTCACTATCAGTTCAACCCTATAAAAACTGTTAAAACTTCGGTAATGGGAGCAATTAATATGTTGGGATTGGCCAAACGTGTTGGTGCCAAAATTTTACAAGCATCAACAAGCGAAGTGTACGGTGATCCTGCGGTACACCCTCAAACTGAAAGTTATTGGGGTAATGTAAATCCTATCGGTTTGCGATCTTGCTACGACGAAGGCAAACGCTGTGCAGAAACCTTATTTATGGATTATCACAACCAAAATAAGGTTAACATAAAAATTATTAGAATATTTAATACCTACGGGCCAAATATGCATCCCAAAGACGGACGGGTTGTTTCCAACTTTATCGTGCAAGCCCTGCAAGGAAAAGATATAACTATTTTTGGCGATGGTACGCAGACACGAAGCTTTCAGTATGTAGATGATTTGGTGGAAGGCACTATCAGAATGATGAATAGCCGCGATGGATTTACGGGACCTGTAAACATAGGAAATCCAAATGAATTCACCATGTTGGAATTGGCAAAGGAAGTGATTGATTTAACAGGAACAAATTCAAAAATCATCTATTTACCATTACCACAGGACGACCCAATGCAACGAAAACCAGACATTAGTCTTGCCTACAAAGAACTAAATGGATGGGAGCCAAAAACCCAACTTAAAGAAGGTTTACAACATACCATAAGTTATTTTGATAATTTACTAAAAAACAATCCAAAGCTTACATAAGAATATAGAAGTTCAAGCCTGCATGATTTATATATTTAGTTAGAAATTAATCAATTGAAACAGCCATGATTCACGGTACGCATAATGCTATTGAAGATGAAAGAAACGAGGATGTTTTAATTTCTATAAATGGTGAATTATTTCACAGAAGTGAAGCTAAAATCTCTGTTTTCGATAGTGGATATTTAGTAGGTGATGGCGTATGGGAAGCCTTTAGAGTTCATAATGGTAGTATGGTTTTTATTGAAGACCATCTCAACAGATTATGGCAATCGGCTAAAGTTATCGGTATCAATTTACCATTTCCTAAGGCAGAATTAATTGACCAAATTCAAAGAACTTTAGACGCCAATCGCATGAAAGATTACATTCATGTGCGCGTCATGATTACGCGGGGTGTTAAGAAAACTCCATCACAGGATCCACGACTTACCATTTCCGGACCCAATGTGGTAATTATCGCTGAGCACAAGCAGGCATCTTCAGACACAAAAAATACGGGGGTTAATTTATTCACCTCTACATTCAGAAGAGGTTCCCCCGATTATTTAGATCCAAGATTAAATTGCCACAGTAAATTACACGAAGTTCAAGCACTCATGCAAGCGCTGGAAGCAGGCGCCGATGAAGCGTTGATGCTAGATCCACAGGGTTTTGTATCAACCTGCAACGCTACCAATTTTTTTATGGTGAAAGGTGATGAGGTATGGACTTCAACGGGTGCTTATTGCATGAATGGCATTACTAGAGGTAAAGTTATACAGTTGTGTGAGTCCAATGACATAAAGTGTTTGCAGAAAAATTTCTCCTTATTTGACGTTTACGGCGCCGATGAAGCTTTTGTTACTGGAACTTTTGGCGGATTAACACCTGTAACAAAAATTGATGGTAAATCAATTGGAAATGATATTCCTGGTAAAATGACAACCAAATTGAGTACCTTATATCAAGAACTTGTTTTACGACAATCTAATTAATTCATGAAACAAGACCACATTAAACGTATTTCCCTTTGGTCTGGTCCGCGGAATATTTCTACCACTTTAATGTACAGCTTTGCACAGCGCCACGACACCAAAGTTTTTGATGAACCACTCTATGGCTATTATCTTAAAAATAACCAAGCGGCCAAAGCTTATCATCCTGGTGCTGATGAAATTTTGAAAACGATGTCAACCAATGGTGAAAAGGTTGTCAATACAATGTTGACCGAAACAACCAAGCCCGTTTTGTTCTTCAAAAATATGACCCACCATTTACCTGGACTCGATTACGACTTTTTAAAGCACATGGTGAATATCATTTTAACACGCCATCCAGAAGATATGCTAACTTCTTATGCTAAAGTTATTTTAAATCCGAAAATGCACGATGTGGGTTATAAATTACATGTAGATGTGCTTCGTCATTTGCAGTCGCAAAACATTCCCGTGGTCATTTTAGATGCCAAAAAAGTATTGCTTAATCCCAAACAGCAATTGCAAAAGTTATGTGAGTTTATAGGTATTTCTTTTAAAGAAGCGATGCTTAGCTGGCCAGTCGGAGCACGACCAGAAGATGGTAGCTGGGCCAAGTACTGGTATACTAATGTACATAGCTCCACCGGATTTTTACCTTACCAAGCAAAAGTAGAGCCATTTCCAGAGCATTTAAAACCTTTGTTGGAAGAGTGTTTACCCTATTATGAGGAGTTGCTTAGTTTGTCGTTGTGATACGTAATTGAAAAAAATGTTGTTCTTGATAGTTAGATCATATATATCCTGTAATTATCTACAGCGATTTATAATACCCAAATTTAAACCATAGTCGGTGTCTAAAACGGTCATCTACCAAATAATCGTCTGTTCTATAATCAAAACCTATTTCTAATTTGTTTTTATCATCAAAGTAAAAACCAAGACTCGCTACAAATCTATTTTCTAGGTCGTCTTCTCCGTTTTGATTCATATAAATAAGCTCGTTACTTACAATCAAGTATTGTTCTCCCGGGTCTAATTCTAAACCTTGTAAAGGCACTTGTCCTTTAATGCTATAGCGCAATCGCCATAATATTTCAGCCTCTTTAAAAAAAGTTTGGTCGGTTCTAATTCTATGGCCAATTCTGTATTTAGATTCGCGCTGTAAAATTGAAATTTGCTGTATGGGTCGATGTGTGTTTTCACCATCTTCAATACGGTATTGGTAGCCTAAAGCCACTTTTATATAAGGGTTGATTCGGCGTTCTAAAAATGATTGGAGATCGGTAAGTACATGTTCGTATTCCAGTTCCTTATTGAGTTCTGATTGGTTGTCGAAAAAGCCGTGTTGCGACTCAATTTTATGCTAATAGAATAATGCTTATTTAATTTGTAGCTCAGGGATATTTCAGGAAAAAAACCCGTCGAGAAACGGGTTTGCGACTGTAGATGATTATTTGCCAGTATAAAAACAGTAAAACAAATTAATGCAGCACATGAATACAACTTCATTTCTAGTAATCTAAATTATCAGTGGATTTTAGTTTAATTAATCTGCGTTCTACAAGTACTCCTTCCGAATTAAATAAACCTTCCCAGAGTGCAAAAAACGGACATAGTATACCACCCACAGCGGGTTAAAGTGAGCATAGCGCG